>JAHFGF010000248.1 GCA_023247595.1 Candidatus Omnitrophota bacterium | reverse complement strand
GTCGTGACTTGCTCCGATGGTAAATTGTACATCCACATCACTTCATTCTTTAAAGCGTTGGAAACTGTAATCACCCCATCCGCGCAATACGATCCATGACGTTCATGATCGCGTACGCGGGCCGAATTCCCATTAAAAAAATGATTCCCGCAACGACCATACTCCGTCGAATGGAAAGTCATGATCGCTCTGTGTCCGCGGGACTCCTTTATCCAAACAACCGCGTTGGACGTTAACCAATCGTGAGCGTGAATAATATCAAAAGATCCTATGTGGTCTTCTGTTTTCAGAAAACTATGCACAAAAGAGCGACACATATTATTAACATCTTCGATAAAATCGCCGGAAGAATCATAAGGACAACGGTGATAATGAACGCCAAAAATACATTCATAATATGTCTGATTGGAAGAACCAAGGCGGGTAAAAACATGGACTTCGTGCCCTTTACGCTGTAAAGCACAGGCAAGTTCACTGACATGCAAAGCAATACCTCCGACACTTATCGAGTGAAGCGATTCCCAGGCAAATATGGCTATACGCATGTTTTATAAAAAATTTTATTCAAAAGATGGGTGATATCCGAGGTGAATTGTTTTACTGAAAAAAATCAGCCATTGTAGGGGGTAACCCTAACAATTCCAAATGCTTCCTTTTATTTTCAAGTGTTGAAATTCTAGGCTGGAAAAGATAAATCACTACATGAGGATGGTAGCTCAAGAGATTTTATTTGTCAAACGCATTTCTCGAATACTCCGTTGAATTTTTCAAAAAAATAATACCTAAAGACGGGATAGTTAACGATAATGAATTGTTTCTTCCATGACACGGAAGCGATTGGGCTTCTTTACCTCCAGCATTGCCCTGACCGCTCCCTCCGTATACTTGAGCGTCACTATTGAGAAGTTCTTTCCATAATCCTCGGTCAGGAACACCAACCAGATAGTTGTGGCGAACCACCGGAGTGAAATTGCACACCACCAAAATCTTTTCTTTAGTTTTGTTTCCCTTACGAATGAAACTCAAAACGCTATTTTGCCAGTCCCCGCAATCAATCCACTCAAACCCTTCCGAAGAGAAGTCTTGTTCATAAAGAATTTTTTCATTCCGATAAAAATGATTCAGATCGCGGACCCAGGACTGAATTCCTTGATGGGAAGGATACTGCAAAAGATGCCAGTCCAAGCTTTGCTCATGATCCCATTCCGCCCACTGGCCGAATTCTCCGCCCATAAATAACAATTTTTTCCCGGGATGTCCATACATATATCCATAGAGAAGCCTTAAGTTGGCAAATTTGTTCCAGTTGTCACCCGGCATTTTACTTAAAAGCGCGCCTTTGCCATGTACTACCTCATCATGGGAAAGAGAAAGAACAAAATTTTCTGTGAAAGTATACAACATGCTGAAGGTTAAATCATTATGATGATATTTGCGGTGAATCGGGTCTTTACAAAAATAAACCAACGTGTCATGCATCCAACCCATATTCCATTTCATCCCGAACCCCAAGCCGCCAATATATGTCGGTTTCGAAACCATGGGCCATGCGGTTGATTCTTCGGCAATCATTTGACAGTCCGGATGAAATTTATACACGACCTCATTCAATTGTTTAATAAAACTGATCGCCTCAATATTTTCACGACCACCATATTGGTTGGGAATCCATTCACCTTCTTTCCGGGAATAATCTAAATAGAGCATGGAAGCTACCGCATCGACCCGAAGACCGTCCACATGATATTTATCCAGCCAAAAAAGGGCGCTCGAAATTAAAAATTCCTTCACTTCATTTCGGCCATGATTAAAGATATAACTTTTCCAATCCGGATGAAATCCTTGGCGGCGATCCAGATGTTCAAATAGATGCGTTCCATCAAAATAAGCCAGTCCATGTTCATCCGCCGGAAAATGCGACGGGACCCAGTCCAAAATCACACCGATGTTATTTTGATGCAGACAGTCGATCAAATGCATTAAATCCTGTGGATTGCCGTAACGGCTGGTCGGTGAAAAGTATCCAACGGTCTGATAGCCCCAAGAGCCGTAAAACGGATGATCCATGATCGGCATAAATTCCACGTGGGTATATTCCATTTTTTTTAGATAATCGATTAAACACGGAGCAATTTCGCGGTAGGTCAAAAAGCGGTTGTTTTCTTCTAACATCCGTCGCCACGATCCCAGATGAAGTTCATAGATTGCAAACGGGGATTGCAGATTGTTATGAGCGTGCCTTTTTTTCATCCAAGAATCATCAGACCATTGATAATCCAAATTCCAGACCGTTGAAGCGGTGTTTGGGGGAAGTTCACTAAAAAAACCAAATGGATCTTTTTTATCAACCTGATACTGTTTATGGTGCGAAACGATATGAAATTTATAAAGAGCCCCCTGCCCCACCCCCGATATAAATCCTTCCCAGATTCCGGAACCGTCCCAACGCACGCTTAACGGATGCGATTCAGTATTCCATTCATTAAAGTCTCCAATAACC
>JAHFGF010000002.1 GCA_023247595.1 Candidatus Omnitrophota bacterium | reverse complement strand
CATCGCGGGCACTGGTTCCAATTCAACCGCAGAAGCGGTTCATATGACCAAATATGCGGCTAAGATTGGTGCGGATGCCTGTTTAGTTGTTACTCCTTACTATAATAAGCCGACCAATCGAGGGCTTTACTTACATTTTAAAGCGGTCGCTGACAGCGTCAAGATCCCGATTATTCTTTATAATATTGCCGGACGAACGGGAAAGAATATCGAACCTGAATTGATGGCCAAATTAGCCCAAGATTGTCCTAATATTGTTGGTGTTAAAGAAGCATCTGGTTCTTTGGAACAAATGCAGCGCATCCGTGAAGTTTGTCCAAAAGATTTTATTCTTTTGTCCGGGGATGACGCATTAACGCTTCCTTTGCTTTCTATCGGCGGTGTCGGTGTTATTTCGGTTGCAGCCAATATTGTTCCCAAAGATGTGGCGGGAGTAATCAATGCTTTTAATAAAGGCGATTTGAAAACAGCTCAAGCCCTTCACGCTAAACTGCAGCCTTTGATCCGTGCCCTTTTTATTGAAACAAATCCGATTCCGGTTAAGACCGCGTGTGAATTAATGGGCCTATGTTCAAGCAGCATGCGTTTGCCGTTGTGTGATATGGAAGAATCGACCCTGTTGAAATTAAAGACAGCTCTTAAAGCCTATGGCCTTTTGGATCGCAATGACACCATCAAACAGACAGCGGTTGTTTAATTGGTCAATCGGAATCTTTTTCGGATTATTTCTTGTGATCTATTTGAATCCTTCCAGAGTGAATCAGACTTTTGCGGTTGATTCATGCCTGGATTCGGGTGGACGATGGGATTATCAACACAAAGTTTGCGAGGGTGGAAATGATCAAGTTAGCCATTAGTGGTTGTCAGGGAAGAATGGGGCAAAGGATTTTGGATCTGGCCCTGCGTGACAAATCATTTAAGATTTCTTCATTACTTGAACATCGCGATCGTCCAGGCGTTCTTTCGACGACCTTTGGCCTGCCGGTTAGTTTTGACGATAGCGCGCTTAATGGCAGTCAAGTTTTGATTGAATTTACTTCACCTGAAGCAACCATGGAACATATCAAAGTATGCCAGAAGTTTGGCGTCAAAATGGTCATAGGAACCACTGGAATGACCAAGGATCAAGTCGCTCAAATTAAAAAGGCATCGAGTAAAATTCCAATCGTGTATTCATCTAATATGTCGGTCGGTGTTAACCTGGTTTTTGCGCTCATCCGCAACACCGCTAAAGTCACCGGCAAGAATTACGCCATCCATTTGACGGAAACGCACCACGTTCACAAGAAAGACGCGCCTTCAGGAACTGCTAAAACCATGGCCGAGATTGCTGAGGAAAGTTCAAAATCCAAAGTCGCCAACGTGGATTCCATCCGCGAAGGAGAGGTTATCGGCGATCACGAGATCATCTTTGACAGTAAGGTCGACAGCATTTCTATTAGTCATCACGCCAAGACGCGCGACATCTTTGCCGAAGGTTCATTAGTTGCTGCAAAATTTTTAGCCAAACAGAAAAAAGGTTTGTTTAATATGCAGGATGTCTTGGGATTGAAATAAAACTAAAGTCTTCCGTCTCTGGTCTTCGGTCTATTGTCCCTAACGCAATTCTAAATAAGGAACTATCATGTCCACCGACACAACATTCCAGATTGAATTTTCCGACCGGCTCAAACAACTACCGCCGTATTTATTTATTGAAATTGATAAAGCGAAACGCGCGGCGTTAGCGCAGGGAAGAGATGTGATCAATTTAGGCGTCGGCGACCCGGACCAGCGTACGCATCAGCCCATCATAGATGCTTTGGCCAAGGCAGCTCAGGACGTGAATAATCATCATTATCCTTTTGACGCCGGTGTGCCTCAACTGCGCGTGGAAATTGCCAAATGGTTTAAAGGCCGGTTTGGTGTTGATTTGGATCCCGCCACAGAACTTTATCCGCTCATCGGTTCTAAAGAGGGGATTGCGCATCTTCCGTTGGGGATCATTAATCCGGGAGATAAGGTATTGTTAACCGACCCGGCGTATCCAGCGTATCAGGCAGCGATTTTATTTGCTGGAGGAAAGATTCAGTATGTTCCTCTGAAGGCATCGAATGGTTTCTTGCCGAAAATTGACGATATTGCTGAAACTAAAAACGCCAAAGCGATTTTTGTTTGTTATCCCAACAATCCGACTTCAGCGGTTGCCGATAAAAAATTTTATCAGGATTTGGTCAATGTGTGCCGCGATAAAAAAATCATTATCGTGTCCGATTTGGCTTATTCAGAAGTTTATTATGACGGCGTTAAGCCGCCGAGCATCTTGGAAATTGACGGCGCGAAGGATATTGCGATTGAATTTCATTCGTTTTCGAAAACATATTTCATGACGGGCTGGCGGTTAGGCTGGGCTTGCGGTAATCTTACATTGGTTGCGGCGCTTGCCAAAGTTAAATCGAATTGTGATTCCGGCGTGTTTAATGCCATTCAATACGCGGGCATTGCCGCTTTGCATATGGACCCGCAAGAGATTGAAGATATGCGACAGGAATATCAAACTCGCCGAGATGCGCTCATTAACGGTATGCGTTCAATCGGCTGGAAAATTGACCCGCCGAAAGCGGCCTTTTATGTCTGGGCGAAAATTCCGTCGAAGTTTAAAGATTCCATGGAATGCGCGAAGGCTTTCTTGGATCAGGCAGATATTGTTGTGACGCCCGGAGTCGGTTTTGGAAAGCAAGGCGAAGGTTATGTGCGCATGGCTTTGACTCTGCCGATCGACAGGATTAATCAGGCTGTTGAGCGGGTACGAAAGGTTTTATAGTTGGCCCTTGTTTATCTTGGATTAGGTTCCAATTTAGGTGACAGGTCTGCCTTTATAAATCAGGCACGTAGTGAACTAGAAAAACACGGAATTCACATTCAGAAAATGTCTACAGTGATCGAAACTGATCCCGTCGGCGGCCCTCCTCAGGGGAAATATCTCAATGCTGTTGTTGAGTGTATGACCTCTTATCTTCCCCAAGACGTATTGAAAATCATCAAAGATATTGAACAGTCCATGGGACGCGTGAAATTAGTTGTGGATGGTCCGCGAAATATTGATATTGATATTTTGCTTTATGATCAAATCAAAATAAATCAGCCGGATCTTATTATTCCGCATCCCAGGATGCTTTCGCGTTCCTTCGTTATGAAACCGCTCAAAGAAATTGCTCCTCATTTGATTGGGGATGGTTCAGAATGAAAATTGTTTCAAGTGTAAAGGTGACGCATCAAGCTGTTCTAAAATTTAAAGAAAAGAACCTGAAGGTGGGCTTTGTTCCGACCATGGGTTTTTTGCACGAGGGGCACGCGTCTTTATTGAGAAAGAGTAAGAAGGATAACGATGTTACAGTTTTGAGTATTTTTGTTAATCCTTTACAGTTTGGCCCGAGTGAGGATTTTAAGAATTACCCGCGAAATATAAAAAAAGATGAATTATTGGCAAAAAAAGAAAATGTTGATATAATCTTTTATCCGTCGGTCGACGAGATTTATCCGACGGATTTTCTCAGTCATGTGGATGTTGATGTTCTTTCTGAACAGCTGTGCGGGGGTTCTCGGCCAGGACATTTTCGCGGGGTTGCGACGGTTGTGTTGAAACTAATAAACATCGTCGGCCCGGATGTGATTTATTTAGGCCAGAAAGATGCCCAGCAGGCTATTATTATTCGAAAGATGGTGGATGATCTCAATGTGCCGGTGCGAGTTTCAATAAGGCCAACGGTCCGGGAATCAGACGGCTTAGCAATGAGTTCAAGAAATAGCTATTTAACGCCGCAGGAACGTAGTCAGGCAGGTGTGCTTTATCAGGCGTTACTCAAGGCGAAGCAATTAGTTCTCAGCGGTGAACGACGTGTTTCTCGGATCATTGCCTGCATGAAGCAATCGATAGAAACAGCGACGACAGGGCAGATCGATTATATCCAATGCGTGAATGCGAAAAATTTAGAACGGCTCGATAGAATTAACGGCGAAGTGTTGATTGCCTTAGCCGTTAAATTTGGAAGAGCGCGATTAATCGACAACATAATATTAAACGTGAATGAAAAGTAAAAAACAGATTAGAGTCGGGATTTTAGGCTGCGGTGCCATTGGTTCCCGCATGGCATTGAGCATAAAAAACGAGTTAAAAATTCGGGCTGTTGTTTCGGCCGTCTATGACATTCAGGAGCAGCGCGCCAAAAAACTTGCCAAGAATTTTTCTCGTGCTAAAATCATTAAGCATTCTTTCGAGGAGCTTATTAAATCTTGTGATCTGATGGTTGAAGCGGTTAACGCACAGGATACGCAAAAATTAATCCGGCAAGCTTTATTGGCCAAAAAAGACGTGCTTGTGATGAGTGTCGGGAAATTGCTAGGCGCAAAAGATATTTTTAAAATCGCGATCAAAAACCGCTGCCGGTTATTAGTTCCATCGGGAGCTGTTGCGGGCCTGGATGCGTTGAAAGCAGCCAGCCTTAGAAAGATTGAGAAGATTACTCTCACAACGCGCAAACCCCCCATCGGTTTTTCCCAAAACGATTATTTCACCAAAAATAAGATTGATTTGTTAAATATTGCATCTGAAACCGTCCTCTTTGACGGTGATGTAACCACCGCTGTTAAATATTTTCCTCAAAATATCAATGTCGCAGCCGCCATAGCGTTAGCCTCCATGGCCGCTGATAAACTGCGCATCCGAATTATTACTTCTCCCGAATACAGACTCAATTCCCATGAGATTGAAGTTGTTGGCGAATTTGGAAAAATAATGACTCGTACGGAAAATGAAATCTGTCCGGATAATCCCAAAACGAGTTATTTGGCGGTTCTTTCTGCTATTCAAACTTTGAAACAGTACTTCGAAGAAGTAAAAATCGGAACGTGAGGAAAGGGGGTGAATGATTATGGCAGCAAAAAAAGTAGCTAAGGTGGGAGTAAAAAAGGAAAAGGGATTCCTCTACTTTGTTGATAAGGCTGGTGACGTTTCCTGCGCGAAAATGGCTCGTGGAAACAAAAAAGGCGGATCGGTTAAGAAAGTCGCCAAGGTCGGTATCAAAAAGCAAAAAGGTTTTCTTTATTTCATTGATAAGCAAGGTGACATTTCTTGCGCTCAAATGGTTCGTGGCGGCAAGAAGAAGAAAAAAACAGCCAAGAGAAAATAATATTTTTTTTGGCGAATGGCCCCACGCCCAGCCGTACTCTAGCGTAGACTGGGTGTGGGGTTGTCTTTTATGAATTTGTTGATAGAAAAAATCTTTAATATGCGTTGATCGGGAATCGTTGATCGTTTCAACGCGAACAACGAGTAACGAACAACGAACAACCAGTCCTGTTATCTCTTCCCATGCAATCCGAATTCATCACTATACGCGGCGCTAAAGAACACAATCTTAAGAATATTAATCTCAAGATTCCCCGTGATCAGTTTGTTGTTATCACTGGCCTGAGCGGTTCTGGAAAATCTTCTCTGGCATTTGATACAATTTATGCCGAGGGCCAGAGGCGGTATGTGGAAAGTTTATCCGCGTATGCCCGTCAGTTTCTGGATCAGCTGCAAAAACCCAATGTGGAATCCATCGAAGGGTTATCGCCGACTATTTCAATTGAACAAAAAACCACCAGCCGTAATCCGCGTTCAACTGTTGCCACTCAAACGGAAATATATGATTACCTGCGTTTGCTGTTTGCCCGTGTCGGAACGCCTCATTGTTATGAATGCGGAAAAAAGATTGAACAGCAATCGGCGCAAGAGATTGTAAATCAGATCTTACATTATAAGGAAGGCACGAAGGTCAATATCCTGGCGCCGTTGGTCCGAGGACGTAAAGGGGAATACCGCCAAATTCCTGCGCAAGTATCGAAAGCCGGGTTTACTCGCTTACGCGTCAACGGAAAAGTTCAGGACGTCAGCGATAAAATTAAACTCGATAAATATAAAATCCATCATATCGAAATTGTGGTTGACCGGCTGACAGTAAAGCAAGATATCAAGAAACGTCTGACGGATTCGATTGAAACCGCGCTTCAGGTCGGCCAAGGTCTTGTCATGATTGATTTTAATGGCGCGTCGCCGGATGCGACCTTTAGCGAAAAGTATGCCTGCGCCGACTGCGGCACGTCGTTAGGTGAACTGGAGCCGAGAATTTTTTCGTTTAATTCTCCGTACGGCGCCTGTCCCGAATGTAATGGGTTGGGTACGAAAATGGAGATTGACCCTCAGGCGCTGGTTCCTGATCCAAGCAAGCCTTGGGTACAGGCCATCGCGCCATGGAAAAAAGGGGCGCGCGGTTATATGATGTATTACCGGGCTGTCCTTCGAGAAGTGGCCCATCTGCACGATATTGATCCAAAACTTCCATTTAAAGATTTGAATAAAAAAGAACGGAATCTCATTTTGAATGGTTCGCCGGATGTCATCTGGGGGCGGTCATTCGAAGGTGTGGTGAAATATTTGGAACGACTTTTTCGCGAGACGGATAGTGAATGGCTCAAAGAAGAAATCAACGGGTTTATGTCGGAGTCGTCCTGTCCGGCCTGTCAGGGACAGCGGATTAAAAAGGAATCTCTGGCTGTCCATTTGGGAGAAAGCAACATTGCCCAGGTTTCTGCCTTGTCTATTAATGAAGCCAGATCGTTTTTTTCTAAATTGAATCTCAATAAAGAACAGCAGAAAATTAGCGAAGAAATTTTAAAAGAAATTATCCGGCGGCTGGATTTTTGTATTAATGTCGGTCTGGAATATCTGACGCTTAACCGCCGCAGTTCAACTCTTTCCGGCGGAGAAGCGGAGCGGATTCGATTGGCAACTCAGGTGGGATCCGGACTGGTCGGCGTTATTTATGTTTTGGATGAACCGAGCATTGGCTTGCATCAGAAAGATAACGAACGTCTGCTTTCCACATTACATGCGTTAAGGGATTTGGGGAACACTTTGATTGTTGTTGAACATGACGAGGAAACAATCCGCAAGGCTGACTTTGTGATTGACCTGGGTCCAGGCGCTGGTGAATATGGCGGCGAAGTTTTGTATGCCGGCGGTGTTTCCGGACTTTTGGATTGTGACAATTCGCTGACAGGAAAATATTTGAGGGGAGAATATCAGATCAAACGTCCTGAAAATCGACGGGAAATTGTGAAAACTAAGTTTTTAAAGATTTCCGGGGCGACTGAACATAATCTAAAAAATATCGATGTTCAAATTCCCTTCGGGACATTGAGCTGTGTGACCGGAGTTTCAGGATCAGGTAAATCAACTTTGATTGAAGATATCATCTACAAAGCCCTCGCCCAGAAAATTAATGGGGCTAAAGAAAAACCTGGGCAATTTAAAAAAATCGAAGGCATTGATCAAATCGATAAAGTGATTGTCGTTGACCAATCGCCCATTGGAAGGACCCCGCGTTCGAATCCTGCGACTTATACGGGTGTTTACAGTTATATTAGGGATCTGTTCAGTCAACTGCCCGAATCGAAAATGCGCGGATATATGCCCGGACGGTTTAGTTTTAATGTCAAAGGCGGGCGCTGTGAAGCCTGCGGAGGCGACGGGATTAAGACCATTGAAATGCATTTTCTTCCGGAAGTTTATGTCCAGTGTGAAGTCTGTCACGGACGGCGGTTTACGGATCAGACGCTCGAAGTGGAATATAAGGGGAAGAATATCGCGGATGTTCTCGAGCTTTCGGTTGAGGATGCCATCCGGCACTTTGAGAATATTCCCAGGATTCAATCCGTTTTAACAACGTTAAATGATGTCGGTCTTGGGTATATCCGGCTTGGGCAGGCAGCAACGACGCTGTCGGGCGGAGAAGCCCAGCGGGTCAAGTTGGCAAGCGAGTTATGCAAACCAGCCACAGGGAGAACATTTTATATCCTGGATGAACCGACCACGGGTTTGCATTTTGCAGACGTTGATAAGCTGCTACAGGTGCTTCAAAGGTTGGTGGATCGCGGGAATACCATTTTGGTTATTGAACATAATTTGGATGTTATTAAAAGCGCGGATTATCTCATTGACCTTGGCCCAGACGGAGGAGATAAAGGCGGAGAACTTATTTTTTCGGGATCTCCGGATCAAATCATTCACCATAAGACTTCTCACACAGGAAAGTTCCTCAAAGAGTTTTTAAAACCATCGCCAGCTGTTTTATCACGTCGATAAACTATTCCTTGAATTGTTAACCAAATTGAAAAAGGTTTAAGCTTGATATAATGAACATCATGAAAATTTTAAAAATTAAAGTATTGGCGCTTGTTTTTCTTTGTGCGATTCAGGCGGCTTTTGTTTCCATAAGTCCTGCGGCTTATGGCGCAGAAGACGAGGAAAAAGAATTGTTTTTTGTGGCCCAGAGCGCTTTTGATGATGGTTTTTATGATGTGGCCATCCGCTATATCGAAGATTTTCTTCAAAAATATCCTCAGTCTGACCGCCGCGTGCAGGTGCTGTTGTTATCCGGCCAATGTTATTTTTTTAAGAACCAGTATTTGAAGGCATTTAACACATTCCAAAGTCTTGCTCAATATTCGGAGTTCAAGGATGCGATTTTGTTTTGGCTGGGAGAAACCTATTTAAAAGGTTTGGATTACGATCAGGCGGAAAAAAACTATAAACAGGTCATTGAGCTTTATCCAGACTCTGTTTATGCGCCTCAAGCGTTGTATTCTTTGGGTTGGGCCTATTTTGATCAAAAAAAATATAAGGAATCATCTGAAATCTTTAAAAAATTGGTTGTGAAATTTCCTGACCATCAACTGACGGAAGACGCCATCTATAAAATTGCCGAATGCGCGTATAATCAAGGGGATTATTTCGGATCGGTTGAATTGTTTAAAAAGTATATGCTCAAGTTTCCTCAAACAAATAAGGCGGTTCAGGTTGATTTTAATGTTGCCGAATCGTATTACTATCAGGAAAAATATCTGGAAGCAAACTTATACTATAAAAAAGTTCAGGACGCCTCACAGGATTCTTCGCTTATTGTGGCTTCATTAATAAGTCAAGGATGGGGATTTCTTAAGTTAAAAGATTATAGCTCGAGTATCGACGCGTTTAATAGGGCGGAAGTGCTGGCCCAAGAAAAAAGCGGTTTAACCGATGATATTTATTTGGGGAAAGCCAGTTTTTATTCGGAAACAGGCGACACCTCGCATGCGTTAGAGGCTTATGAAAAACTTATTGAGCTTTTTCCTAAAAGCCCGCGTCTTCTCGAGGCGCACTTAGGCATGGCGAATGTTTATTATTCGCTGCAAAAATACAGTGAAGCTATCCGCGAATATAAAGTCGTGATTGATATGGGAGGATCTAACGGGAGTTCTCAGGAAATCGTGGAAAAGGCCAATTTCGGTCTTGCCTGGACGTATCTGAAAATGGGTCAAATTGATCAATCCATTTCTTCTTTTCAAAATGTTTTGGATAAAACAAAAAGTACGACCGTTAAAGTGAGTGCATTGACTCAAATTGGCGATGCGTATCAGGATATGGATCAATGGGACAAGGCAGTTGAAGTTTATGACAGGGTGCTTAAAGAATATCCTGGGAGCGTTTATGCCGATTATGTTCAGTACCGTCAGGGTATTGCTCTTTTGAAATTATCTAAAATTGAATTGGCTACTCTCGCGTTTCAGAGCCTGCAGCAAAATTTTCCTAAAAGCAAATATTTGGGGGATATTGATTACTATCTCGGTGTGGCATATTTTAAAAAAGGTGACTGGGCGGCGGCGATTAAATCGGTTGAAGCGTTCTTAAAAAATCCCAATCATCCTCAGGATTTTATTCCCGAGGCGAATTATGTGATGGCCCTTTGTTTGCTGAATTTATCTAAGCCGGATGATGCGATCAAATTATTTCAGAAAATCATCAAGTTGTATCCTAATAATCTCCCCGTTATCCGAAATTCTGAAGTTGGAATTGCCAAGGCCTATCATACGATGGGACAGGACAAAGAGGCGATTCGAAGGTTTAAATTAATAATCTATAAGTATCAGGGAACTGAGACGGAAGAGGACTCATTATTTTGGCTAGGGCAGTTTTATTTTAAAGCTGGAGATTACGTTCAGGCCATTGATTTTTATCAGCAAATTCTTACCCGTTTTAAAGAATCGAATCAGTTGGGATTGGTTCACTATGAATTGGGCCAGGCATATGAGTTAAACAAAGAGTTTGATAAGGCAATCAGTGAATACCGCAAGATTCCGGAAACGGATAAAGAAATTACGGCAAAAGCCGGGCTTTCTATCGCTGGTATTTTTTCCAAAGAGTTAGACCCTGAAAAGGCGGCTGAAACCTATCAAAAAATTATTAATAGTAATCCGGAATTCCGGCGGGATGCGTATATGAAGTTGGCGCAGGTTTATCGCAAGTCATCGGAATTTGAAAAGGAAGCGCACACCTATCTGGATGCCCTGTCTTCCCCTAAAGGGGCAAGCGTTATTTCTGATGTTCAGCTTCAGTTTTCAATAGGAGATGCTTATGAGGCAATGTCCTCGTGGGAAAAAGCCGTAGAAGCGTATTTAAAAGTTCCGTATTTATATAAAGACGAACCTGAATGGGGAATCAAGGCGTATTTACGCGCGGCCAGAATTTTTGAAAACAATGAAGATTGGGGTAACGCGAAGACGACCTATCAAAAAGTGCTCTCGTATCAGACAGAAGAATCAAAATATGCTCAGGAGAGAATTGATTGGATCAATAATACAAAGCCTGCTAAAAAGTAATTTTTTTGGAGTTGTGCGGATTTCGGTTTTCCGTCAGTTATTTTGGAGGTTTGCATGAATTTATGGCAGATAATGATTAAAGGCGGTCCGGTGATGTGGCTGATTTTAATGTGTTCATTGGTCAGCATGGCTGTGATTTTTGAGAAAATTTTTTATTTTTTATCGATCTCGGGAGACGCGCAATCGTTTAAAGTAAAGGTTTTTGACTTAATCAAACAAAATAAAATCAAGGACGCGGTTTTATTGTGTGAAAAAAGTCCGTTACCGGTTGCCAAAATTATTAAAGCGGGCGTGATGAAATTTGGTTCCCCACGGGACATCCTTAAAGAAGAGATGGAAGGCGCCAGTCATTGGGAAATTTTACAGCTTGAGCGTAATCTCGTGGCGCTAGTAACCGTTTCTCACATTGCGCCGCTTTTGGGCTTGCTTGGTACGGTTGTGGGTATGACCAATAGTTTTTATATTATTCAGACGAGAGCGGCCGCATTAAACCCTCTGACCCAAGGCGATATTGCCGGAGGAATATGGCAGGCGCTTTTAACAACAATTTTTGGTTTAGCGGTCGCGGTTCCAACAACGCTCGCATACAATTTTTTGGTGGTTCAGACAAATCATTTTATCGGGGAGATGGAACGGGCGGCAATGGAACTTATTAATTTACTTTCCCAATTATCCGATTCCCGCATTTAACAAGGAATATCCTTTGAAATTTACCCGCCATGTCACTCTAAAAATTGGTCATCCTGTCTTGGATATGCTGCCGATTGTCAATGTGCTGTTTCTTTTAATTTCGTTTTACATGTTATCCACTTCGTTTACTTTGGTTCCTGATATCAATGTCAGTTTACCCAAAACAGTGACCAGTGATACTTTGCAAGAGGAGAATGCGGTCATTACCATTACTGGTGAAAATGTTATTTATTGGCGCAATGTTATTGTTTCAATCAAAGATTTACACGATCAGTTAGGTTTGCTTTCAAAAAATAAGTCACCCATTCTTATCAAGGCTGACAGAAGGGCGTCGGTGGGGAGGATTGTGGACGTTTGGGATCTTTGCCGGGTGATGGGGATTGAACGGATTAATATCGCGGCCACCCGGGAATGATGGTTATGAATTTCTTTTCTTTTCGAATGAAAATGCCTTTTATGCTGTTAGTCTCGGCAGTCGTGCATTTGGTGATTTTATTTTCATTTGTTTTGACTTTTCCTTTACCGAAAGCTTTTGCCAGGCCGTATTTCGTTTTTTTAGGTTCACTGCTCAGCGATCAAGATTTATTTTCTACCGTCAATATGGATGAACACCAAAAAATTTCTGAAAAACAAAAATTTAATTTAGATGTCAGGCGGGATTCTTCGGCTCGCCAAATGATTAAGCCGCGTTTAACCAGCGCAGTCCTGGTGCAGGACAAAATCCAATTTAAGCCAACGACGAATAAGGAAAGTGGTGTAGTAAAATACAAAAACGACCTGGAAGGTTTAGGCGGGGAATTTACGCCTGTTAGGATGAAATTGGACCGAAATGATCAAGATTGATTTTTCAACCGCAATTGCGCTTTTTTTATTTTTTAATATGGCCCTTGTTATGGTTTTATGGGTCATTTATAATTGTAATAGTAAAAGTGATTCTGGCATTCAAAGCGCCCAGAATTTTAGACAATGTCCGTATTGCTGTTTTGTCTATTTTAATTACCAAGTGGCTTCATTTCAAACCTGTCCTCAATGTAAGAGTCTCATCGAGGAAGTTCGCAGTTAGAGAGGCTTTATGGTGCTTATTAGACGCCGAAGAAATGAATCTGGTATGGTCTTAATCATGGTGCTCATGGTTACGATTATCATCATGGTTTATACGATCGGCATTCTAACCCGCGGGGCTTCACATGTTATTTCAGCGGAAGATCAGGTGGATCATATCAAAGCCGAACAATTGGCAATTGGCGCCTACGCAAAGACCTATTCAGATTTGGCTGCCGGAGGGGCAATGCCTGGAACATTGACTGAAACTTTAGATAATAAAACGTTTTCGGTGTCGGTAACTGCCGCTAATACAGGCCCTAACAGCACCAATACCCTTACATTTACAACCACAATACCTAACTAACCAGCATCATCGTTTGACAATTCTTCAGCCAACCGCATTTTTTTACAATTAATTATTTTTATATCGATTTATAGCTCCAAATAAAGGTTAAAAGCGTTGACAAAGGTAGGCGGGTATTGTCTAATGTTTTTAACATATCGATTAATGGCTAATACTTTGTCAGATTTGTTTTTAGTGCTTGATTTTCTTAGTATTACAGAAGAATCAGCAGTCAAAAGCGAAATGATTGAAGTCTTATCTACATGTTAATTATTTCAGGTTAAGGAAAAGTTTAGTTAAACGTCTTTAATAGCTCCGCTTAGCCGAAAATTTTATGTCAAATGGGAAAAATTTAGGAATATTTTGGGGGCACAGCGCCTTTTGCGTTTCTGAATCACATCAGGATGTTCCCCAAAAAGTCTTTCGAGTGTCCCATCATCCGGCTCCGATCGTAGATCCGGTCTCTCCCATAATCAATACCGATGATACTCAGTTTGTTGCCCCTCTTAAAGAAGCGCTTAAAGCGAATGGTGTTAGTCAGGTGGACGTCAATCTTTCGCTGCCTTCCAAAGATATCGTCATCCGGTCGTTTGTCATTCCAGTATTAAAGCCCAGCGAAGTGCGCGGTGTTGTTGAGTTTGAAGTTAAGAAATATATACCGTTTAATTTGAAAGATCTTTCTTATAATTTCCATGCGCTGCCTTTTGTTGAAGATAAGGTTAAAAGGATGCGGGTTCATTTTGTCGCCATCCGTCGGGAAATTCTTGAAAGATATAAATTAATATTAAAGCAGGCTGGATTGAATGTTGTATTTAGCGAGCCGGCGCCCATGAGCATTGCCAGAATATTGCTGCATCGGAAATTGATTAGGTCTGATCAGAAGATAGCTGTTTTGCTGACCGATTTTTCTGACCCCGGAATTATTATTATTGATAAGGGTGTTGTTCAGTTTGTCCGTGATTTTCAACTGCAGAATCCGACCTTAAAGATGGCTCCTTTGGATATGGAAATGCTGCGTAAGAAATTATTTAATGAGATAAAAATATCCCTCGATTTTTATATGCGGCAATTCAATAGCGAGAAGATAGAGGAGCTTTACACGTTGTCTTTTGCCTCAGATGACAATCTTGCCGTGGTATTGCAAAAAGAGTTGGAGCTTTCGGTTAAGAAAATAAACACGCAGGGATTAGGTAAGTTTACAACCGCGATCGATTCTGGTTTGGTGTGCGCTCACGGGATTAATATCAAGTCTTTAGCGAAACTTGTGGATTTTAATTTATCCGGAGTTCTTCCGACGACCAGCCAGGCGGCTAAGATACAGGAAAAAATCCCCGAAGAGTATATACCGGCCATTAAATTTGGGGTGATTTGTGTGGCGGTTCTCGCGGTAGTTCTTTTTCTGACCAAAATGAATGTTGCGAAATATAAAAAGCAATATGACGCCGTTGTCGAAATTCAGGGGGCTTTTGTGGACATGAAGCCCGACGACATTCAGGCTAAAATTTTAGAAAATCAAAATAACTTAAAAGATTATCAAGTGGTCTATCAGCCGAGTGATGTCGCAGTGGTTTTGACCCACGTTGCAAAAAACTTGCCTACGGGGATGTGGTTTACAAAACTACAAGTCAAATATGATAAGGCAAAATTAAAGGGTTCAAGCCAAAACACACCTGCGGACAAAGAACAGGACGCTTTATCCCGGCCCATGATCATGGAATTTTCCGGCTATGTTTACGCCAATGACCCCAATGAACAATTTAAAATGGTTTATGCGTGGGTTAATTTGCTCAAGTCAGATGAACTGATTAAAAAATATTCTAAGGCGGTAAATTTGATGGGAATCCAGAGTGAACAAAGCGGAGAATTTGTCCTGACTTCGTTTAAAGTGCAGGTCAAATAATTTTATGAAGATAACGGATATAAGTAAAATTGATATTAAAGATATCGACGCTGCAAAGATAAAAGATCAATTATTGCAGCATAAAGAAGTTGTCGTTCAAATTATCCTGGGAGCCTGTTCTTTGTTTTTTGCGGTTTCTTTGTTTAACCAGAGCCAAACAGAGGTAACAAAATATAAAACTCAGATTGCGACGCTGCAGGCAAAGGCTCCAGCCATCGAACAGTACAACAAAACACAAATGGATGTTAAAGATTATCTTAAAAAAGTCCCAGAAGCGGTATCAGAGGATAAAATTATTAATCTGGTAACGGATATTGCGGTTAAAAACGGGGTTAAAATTTTAACATTTAATCCGGCCAATATTGATAAGAGAAATAGTTTGGAGACGCTTTCATTAAGGTTTACACTGGTTGCTGATTCATTTCTTTCGATGGTGCGTTTCATGGCCGATATTGAACGCGGAAAAGATTTTTTACAGATTTGGGAATGTGAAGCGGATCCGCAGCTCAACGCGAAAAGTTCGACGAATAATAAGGGTTCTGCTATTAATTTTCGTATGGAAGTCGCATCCATAATGGTGGAAAAATGAAATTAATAGGTTTCATCCGGGGCGGGTATTTTTTAGCGGCAATGGTAGTCCTGATGCCTTTGACTTTGGCCCAGGAAAAAGCTGATTTTTTACAAAATTTAAATGAATTGAGAGACCCGTTTATTCCTCAACTGCCGCCACCGAAAGTGGTTCAAGTTCTTCAGCCGGAAAAACAAAAACCAACAATAATCCCGACAGAAAGAACGATTCAACCGATTTATAAAACTACGGATCCAGATCCGGTTAACACCGTGCCTGTGATTCCTGCCATACAGACAAACGCGTTTGTTGTCAAAGGTTTGATTTGGAATACGGACATGCCTCAAGCAATCATCAATGATAAAATTCTCAAGGTGGGAGATTTCATCAACGGTGTGAAAATCGTTGCGATTCAATCCAAAGGTGTTGAGTTGTCGAATAGTGGCATTAATGTCCTGGTCAATGTTACAGACAAACAAAAAAAGATTGATCAGTAAGGGCTTTTTAAATGTCTCTTAGGGAGAAAAAGATGAATAAATATAAATTTTTTATATTCGCAATGTTAATGGCTTTTTTGGGCGGTCAGGCGAATGTTCACGCTGGATATTCCATGGAGGAAAGTCGGTTTGCGTATCCGAATTATTCAAAGCGAATTTCCATGGATTTTAAAGACGCTGCTTTAGAAGATGTTTTGAAAATATTTTCTCAGCAGTCGGGAATGAATTTTATTGCCGCGAGCGATTTGCATGAAAAGAAAGTGACTTTGTTTTTAGATAATATTCCGGTTGAGGAAGCTCTGGAAAAAATTCTTTCCGCCAATGGCCTTCAATATGAAATGCAGACGGGGAGCGAGGTGTTTGTTGTCAAGGCCTTGCCCGCGGAAGGACAGGATTTGGTGACGAGAATATATCATCTTAAGTTCGCGTCAGTTCCTTCTTCCAAAATTAATAGTACGATCTCCATTGATAAAGGAGGATCGTCATCTGTGTCAAAAGACTCTGGTTCAGGGGGAGCTGCGGCGGGTGGCGGTGCTTCCGCGAGTTCAGGAGCAGGCGCTGGCGGCGGTGGAATTGTGACAGCTGTGAAGGGAGTCGTCAGTCGATTCGGTAAGGTTATGGAGGACCCTCGAACAAACAGTTTAATCGTAACGGATATGGAAAGTCAGTTTAAGCAGATTGACGCCTTGATCGCGCGGCTGGATATTGATGTTCCTCAAATCATGATTGAAGTTGAAATGCTGGATGTTTCAAAAAGTACAGCAGACGTGATTGGCGCTAAGTATTCCGGTGATTTGTTACAAATGAGCGGCGCCAAGCGGGCGGTGGTATATCCATGGGATCTTAATTTTCTGAAAGGAAAAGGCTTTGAATTTTCAGGCGCTGAATATACGGCAGGATTGCTTGATACGTCAATCTCTAAAGTCATTGTGCAGTTTTTAGAAACGCAATCAGACACTAAAAATTTGGCCCGTCCAAGGATTATCACTTTAAATAACGAGACAGCCCAAATACAGATTTCCACTAATGAAGCCATTGGTATTACAACGTCCACAACCTCGACGGGAGGTTCTGCGGACACTACAAAAGAAGCGGAAAGAGTTCAGACGGGAGTGTTTTTATTGGTCACGCCTCAGGCGAACATGGCCAATCGCGAAATCACAATGGCTGTTGTTCCAAAAGTCATTCAGGCAAGGACGGGGGCGACCTTTGGCGATCAGACATTTAATGATGCTGAAGAGCGGGGTTCGCAGCAGATTATGAAAGTCAAAGCAGGAGAAACCATCGTTATGGGGGGACTGTTGCGAACAAACGATAGTGTAACGATTAAAAAATTACCGATATTAGGAGATATTCCTTTGGTTGGGCGGGTTTTTCAGCATAAAGATAAATCATCGTCCGAACGAGAGCTGTTGATTTTTATTACGCCGTCAATTGTGAATGATAGAGGCGCTGATTCAGTGGTTCAATCCAATCAAGTGACCAGCAGAGAACAGCAAATTCCTCAGGCACGATTAAAACAAATTGATAAAGAATTAAAATCTATCGAACGTCAGAAATACTAATATGTCCACTCGATTACGTTTAGGTGAAATACTCATTGACCAGGGGCTTTTGACTGAGGCGCAGCTGCTGGATGCCATTAATATTCAAAAGCAGGAAAATGGGCGTCTGGGCGAAATATTATTAAAGCTGGGCATGGTCAAGGAAGAAACCTTGGCGGCGGCATTAGGTGCTCAGCTGTTGATTCCTTATGCGTCTCGAAGTTCTGGTTTGCTTAAACCCCAGTCCGACCAGGGGCTTGAGAAATTGGTTACTCAGGAATTCGCACAAAAATTTTTGGCCTTACCTTTGGCCAGAAATATGGGATCTTTGACATGCGCTGTTTTTGATCCGCTGGATCTGATCATGCTCGATAATTTGAAGGTTATCACGGGTTGTGAAATTAATCTGGTTATCGCGACTAAGTCAGATTTGATCAAGGCCATCCAAGAATTTTATTTGGGTAATAAAGGCGCCGACGGGATGGGATCTTTGCTGGATCGGGCCGTTGAAAATACCTATGACCGGTCAACCAAAGAGGGCGCGCTTCCGACCGCTTCCAAAGAAACAAATACCGACGCTGAACTGAGTTTAGATAAGTTAATCGCGAAAGCAGAAGAAGCGCCTGTTATTAAGCTTGTTGATCTTATTATCCGTCAGGCCATTGATGAAAAGGCAAGCGATATCCATATTGAGCCGTTTAAAGATAAGTTGGAAGTGCGTTACCGCATTGACGGTTCCTTATATCAAATTCCTCCTCCGGCGAGGCATTTGCATATGGCGATTGTTTCCCGTATTAAAATTCTCGCGAAATTAGATATCGCAGAAAAACGGCTTCCGCAAGACGGGGCGATTTCAGCAAAACTGGAAGACCGTACCGTAGACCTTCGCGTTTCAACCATTCCGACGGTTTGGGGCGAAAAGGTGGTTATGCGTATTTTGGACAAAGGCGCCACTAAGCTGGATATTTCCACGTTAGGTTTTGATGCCAAGCAGCTGGCGTTAATCCGCAAGGCGCTCAAATCTCCGTATGGTTTGATGTTTGTTACGGGTCCGACGGGAAGCGGTAAATCAACGACCTTGTATTCTTCGCTCAATGAAGTTATGGACCCTTCGAAAAATATTATGACGGCGGAAGATCCGGTGGAATTTAAGATTGAGGGAATTAATCAAGTCGGTGTCCGTAACGATATCGGTTTGACGTTTGCAACCGCTCTTAGAGCGTTTTTACGCCAGGATCCGGATATCATCATGGTCGGTGAAGTTCGAGATCTTGATACCGCTCAGATTTGCGTTCGCGCGGCCTTGACTGGACATTTTGTTCTGAGTACGCTCCATACCAATGATGCGCCGTCGGCTATCACTCGACTTATCGATATTGGCCTGCCGAGTTATCTGATTACCCCGTCACTGGTTCTTGTTATCGCCCAGCGTTTAGGACGTAAATTGTGCGCGAAATGTAAAGAGCCGTATGAGCCGAGTAAGGAACAATTGGGAGACGTGAAAGTCAACGTGGATTTGATCTACCGTCCCAAAGGATGCGATGAGTGTAATCATACCGGTTATAAAGGAAGAGTTGTCATCGGGGAAGTCATGGCGATTAACGATGAAATCCGTAATTTAGTTTCCAAGGGAGCCGCGTATTCGGATATCAAAGATGCGGCGCGAAAAAACGGAATGGACACGCTTTTTGAATCTGGCATTAAAAAGTAGAAGAAGGAATTACGAGTCTGGAAGAAGTTTTAGGTGTAACCACGTCTTAACTAAGGTAAAAACATGCCGCAGTTTCAATATTTAGCAAAAAACATGGATGGAAAAACGCTTCAGGATATTGAAGAGGCTAACAGCGAGCAGGTTCTCGTTGATAAATTGCAGGGCCAGGGCTATTTTGTCATCTCCGTTCAGCCCATTCGTTCTGAAAGTGTTGAGACTGAAGCTAAAAAAGTTTCAAAGGCAAAAAAAGATTCGTTCACCCATACGGGTGTGTCAATGGATGATATTCTCGTATTTGCCCGTCAATTGGCTACTATGTTGGAAGCGGGCATTACGTTGCTGCGAAGTCTGGACGTTATTTTATCCCAAGTTGAAAGCAGGACTCTGCATAAAGTATTGGTTCAGGTCCGTAATGATGTGGAACAGGGGCGGTCACTAAGCAGCAGTTTGGAGAAACATCCAAAACAGTTCAGTCAATTTTGGGTGAGTCTTGTGGAGGTGGGCGAAGCATCTGGTACCATGCCCCAGGTTTTGGAAAAGTTGGCAATTTTTATGGAACAGCAGGCGGCTTTTAAATCCATCATCATTTCCGCTATCATCTATCCGTGCATCTTATTATTTGTTTGTATGGGCGCTATCGCGTTTTTTGCGTTTTTTGTTGGGCCTAAATTTGAAGCTATTTATACCTCGATGGGCAAGGAACTGCCCGCCTTTACAAAACTTTTATTAGCAGTCTTTAAATTTATTAAACAAAAGATACTTTTGATCATTGCTGGCTGTATTGCGGCGAGTTTCGCGTTTAAACAATATATTCATACGGCTGTTGGCCAGATGCAGTTTGAGAAATTTATTTTTAGTTTACCGACCTTCGGGATGATCACCAAGAAAATTGTGGTTGAGCGATTTGCTTCACAAATGTCCATCTTAATTGACAGCGGTGTGCCCATTTTATACGCCCTTGAAATCAGTGAAAAATTGGTGGAAAACCGCACGTGCGGATTAATTATTTCCGATATCAGGGATTCCGTTCGAGAAGGTAAACTTTTGGCTGAGCCAATGGAGCTAAGCGGATTTTTTCCTCCCATGGCGGTTCAAATGATCAAGGTAGGGGAAGAAACAGGCGAGCTTAGCAAAATGCTCAAACATGTTTCCAACTTCTTTCAAAGAGAAGTTGAGGCCTTTATGAAAAGATTCGGAACAATGATTGAACCCTTGATGCTTTTGGTCATGGGTGGGGTCATTGGAACCATTGTTTTAGCCATGTTTTTACCAATGTTCAGTATGGGTGGATAATAAAATTTTCTCTGAACCCTGGTTTTTTTAATCAACCATGTGTTATACTTTCAACAGAAAATTATTAGATTTGTATTTGTATATAGCATTGTTAAAGGTAAACTACTCGTAAGAGTAGGGCGCAAAACTAGAGGGTCCCAAAATTCCAAAGATACTTAGGAATTTCTGGGATAGCCAGTTGCCAATGGGAAAAACTAAATCCATTATGCCCTACTAGGGTAAAATGGATTTTTTAATTCTAAGAGTCTTTAAAAACGGCATCATAAAAAGGAGACGGTTTCATGAGAATGGGAAATAACAAATCGGGTTTTACGCTGTTGGAAATTTTGGTTGTCATTATCATCGTTGGTGTATTGGCGAGCGTGGCTATGCCTCAGTTGTTTAGAAACGTTGAACGCTCAAGGGCGACGGAAGCTTTAGCGTCGCTAGGTGCGACAAAACGTTCGATCGAAGGGTGTGCCATGCAGTTTAACGATGTATATACTACATGCAATACGTATACTGCAATTGGTATGTCTGACCCGTCCTATAACGCCACAACCAATGCTGCTGCACACTTTGGGTATGCCATCGCTGTCGCGGCGGGTAGTTTTTCCATTACGGCAACGCGTAATACCACTGAAAATGGTGTGGGTACGGATACCGTTGTGTTATCGCGTAACACGGCTGGTGCGATTACTCGTACAGGTACAACCGCATTTGCTGGTATCCAATAATTGTTTCGTTATTTTACAAAGCAGCATCCTGGAAGAGGAATCTTTTGGGATGTTGCTTTTTACTTTTTAAGGAAGACTCCATGCGGATGAGGCTAAAAAATAGTTTTAACGGCTTTACGTTGATGGAAATTTTGGTTGTTGTTGTTATCGTGGGAGTTATTGCGGGTTTTGGAATGCCGACATATGCAACACATGTCGAACGGGTTCGAGCTTCCGAAGGTGTGCAGATGCTGACTTCTTTATTGGCCGCGCAAGAACGGTATCGTGTTGAAAACAACGCCTACGCGACTGCTATTGCCAATTTAGATATTGATATCCCGAACGCGTCAAATTTTACTGTTCCTCCGACTCTCAGAGATGAAGCCGGTCGGGTGGCCGCGCTGACACGAACGAATAACAGTTATACATTATGTATTAATTCAACGGGTGTGGTTTCATGCAGCGGTACAGCTAACATTTGCGCTCAATATGCCGCCGGAGGCGCGTTGATATGTCCTTAACGAATAAAGCATTTACGTTAGTTGAGTTAATGGTGGTTTTATGCATCATGGGAGCGGTTGCTGCCTTCGCGTTGCCGCAATATACTCAATCCGTTGAGAGGTCGCATCGCAAAGACGCGGAAAATCAATTAGCGTTAATTTATTCCGCCCAGCAGATGTACGCGTCACGCAACAATAATCTGTATTGGGGGCCGGCTGTTGGAGGAACCTCAGCGTTAAGATTAGCGAGTATCAATCAAAATTTAGGTTTAAATATTTTGGCCAATGGCATGGATTATGATTGCGCTGTTGGGGGCGGCGGAGCGACCTACTCGTGTACTGCGGCGCGAACTGGCGGGGCGGCATTTACGATTACGATGACTCAAAACGCGGTTTATCCCGGAACCAACCCGAGTTGTTTGCCGTCTTTGGCATGTCCTTAAAGGTGAACCATGAATTTTAAAAATAAAAACGCGTTTTCGATGGTTGAGGCATTGATTGCTGCTGTGATCTTAAGTATCAGTATTGTCGGAGTTTTGTCGACCATGTCCTCCCAAAAAGCGCCTTCGGCTGATTCGGACAAAAAGGTACAAGCGGCCTTGGCCGCTAAACAGTTTATGGAAGGACTGCGCAGCAAGGTAGACGCGACAAATTATTCAACGGGCGAATTATCAATAGGCATGCATTCCGGTGTATCGTTGGGAACTTATACAGTAGATTATTTTGTGACCGCTTCCGGAAATGCCCGTAAGGTTGATTTGAACATCACGTGGTAATGTCTGTATTCACATGAACAATAATCAAGGTTTAACATTGGCGGAGTTGCTCATTACAACCATCATCATTGGGGTGGTCATGGTTGGGATGGTCTCTGTTGATTATGCCCTGCGCAGCAATGAACAGCAGCAATCCAGGACTTCCATTATGACATTAAGAACATCGGCAACCCTTCAGAGTATTGTTGTAACGGCGTCGCAAGGGTATGGAGATGTTGCCTCACGATGCATCCAGATTGGGAATATCACGACAGACGCAACAAATTATATTTGTGTTTACCGTGATTTTGGGACACCCTCTGATTTTACCGACGATTCCTGGCAGTGTTTCACGAGGTATAGTACAAATGTGCATAGGTGCACCAGGACATTAGCCGCAGGACAAGGAAGTTGTGCCAATACGGATCCCATTATCGGAACAGTTACAGCAGATACCTTTGATGCGCCTGATAGCCCAGTTGTGGTTTCTGCAAACCCGAATTTTTATTTTCAGATAACCATCAAGAACCGATTTGACCCCACACGTCCTAATCCTGGAATTGGCGCCACAGATGTTAATGGGGCAAAATATTCTGTTGCCATCGCCCAGGAATACATGATTAATCCAAAAATAAAATTGTCCGCAAAAGTGACACCGGCAGGTTGTGTGCCCTAGATTCTTATTTTTGTTCTTGATGGATTCTCCTGGTTAGTATGATCTCTAAACAGCTTGTAGCCACACATTTGATTCTTTTGGCCTTATTGGTTGGATGTACGTTTTTTAATGCCGTGCATTCTTCCTTTAAGATGGATGATCACGATTTCTTTAAAGATCCAAAAATTACCAATCCGAAATATTTCAACTACAACTGGCTGCCGGAACCTAACCGGTATTTAAAATTATCTGTTGCGTCGGAGGAAAGCAGTTACCGGCCGGTTACCAATTCCGCGTTATCCATTTTGTATCATCAATTTGGAACGCATGTCGAATCCTACCATCGGGCTAATATTTTTCTTTTCTTTCTGGGATGCTCGCTGCTTTATGTCTTTGTTCTTCTGTTGTCAGGCAGCGGCATTCTCGCGTTTTTAACCGCTTCACTTTTTATTGTTCATCCAATTAATGGGCTGGCGGTCAATTATGTGGTTGCCTCAGCCTATGCCTACCAGTTAATTTTTAATATGTTGTGCCTGATTTCTTTTGTTCTTGCGTTTAAATTAAAAAATCAATGGCTGCCGCTTTTTCTTAGCGGTGTGTTTTTTTTGATATCTTTGGGTGTTCATGAAACATCCATCATATTGCCCGTCTATCTCTTGGGGATTGCCTGGCTTTTGGGTAAAGGGAATCTTCGAGTTTGGTTTTTAAAAACTCTGCCGTTCTTTTTTATGCTGTTTTCGTTTCTTGTATTTAGGATGGAACACGCCAGTTTAAAGACAGGGGTGTTACAAAAATTCGCGGATTTTCAGATGTCGCTTGGACAGTTTTTGGCGACATTTTTTAAGTTAATCGCGTGGTATTTATCGCAATTAATTGTTCCGGATGGCGTGGTTCTCATGTGGTCCTCAAAAGTCATTACGTACCAACTGTGGGGTTGGATTACCGCTGGCGTGTTGTTTCTCGGATTGGCAGTGCTGATTATTAAGAAATGCGGACGCAGTGTTCAATCATGGGCGTGCGCTTCGTTTGTCGTCGGATTCTTGCCTATTATGGCCGCCTGTTTGTTTCGTCCGACAACCGGGCTTGTGATGGAGCCTCACTGGATGTTTTTGCCATCGATTGGTTTTTTTATTTTGTATGCCAGCCTTTTGAATCGTATCCTTGAATGGAAAAAATGGATCGGAATTTTTTTAACAGCGTCTTTATTGGCAGGTTTTGTATCATTGAGCCATATCTATAATGATCTGTGGAAAGATGAACAAACCTATTGTCATTACTGGCTCAAGAAAGTTCCTTCATTTAAAACTACAGAATTTTTCTTAGCTTATGCTTATATGCAGGAAAAGAAATACGATCAGGCCAGGTATTTTCTGCTCAATGCCCGCGAAGGAATTTTTAGCGATTGGCAGATTTATGGTAATTTAGGATTGATGGATTATGAGCAAGGAAAATTGGAGGAGGCTTTAGAAAATTATAAGACGGCCTTGAAAATAAATCCTGCTTCAGGAGAAATTTATAATAACCTAGCCGTTGCCCTGGAAAAAATAGGAAAACAAAAGGAAGCTGTCGCGGCCAACGAACAAGCATTGCGGCTAAATCAATTTATGGTTGAGCCGCGGCTCAATTTGGCTCGCGTGGCTTTAGCCAATAAGGATGTTGATACCGCGCTCAGATTGTATAAAGAAAATCTGCTCATTTTTCCCTATGACAAGAGAACGCTTCACTTACTGTTTACGGCTTTAATGGATGCGGGCAATAACCAAGAGGCGGAAGGTTTAATCCGAGATGTGATTGCGAATTCCAAGAATGAAATACTTTTAACGGATATGGCAGTTTTAGCGACGGAAAAAAGACAATTGCTTTGGGCCATTGATTTGTATATGCAGGCATTAAGAATTAACCCGAATTATAAAGAAACCTATGTCCAGGCAGGAGTCCTGCTGGCGAATTTGAATTTTATCGATCGCGCGATTCAAATGTGGGAGCGGGCGTTGTCTTTGGGGCCGGATGACAAAGAAGTTCTGGAATTAATTAAGAAAGCAAAAGCGAATAGAGAACAACACAAGGCGGCTAAAAATATTTAAACAGGGGGCAAGATGAAGATTGCAAATGTTAAGGCCTTTACAATTATGGAATTGATGGTTGTGGTTATTATTGTCGGTATCATGGCGGCTTTTGCTGTTCCAAGTTACAACAAGGCTAATAACAAGGCGGAAGAACGGCAGATGATTACGAATCTTCGGGCAATCATCTCCGCGCAGGAAATTTATAGGGCACAAAAATCGAATTATTGGCCGGCAGGTGCTTATGCCGTCCCGACAGGGAATCAGGGATTACCGCAATTAAACACCGCTTTAAGACTGAATATTATTAATGGAACAAAATATGTGTACGCCTGCCGTTCATCTGCAGCGCAGCAGTTTGAATGCACCGCGTCGTATTCACCGGGCGCGTTTGCCTGGCAGCTTTACACCAATGTGGGAATTGCGCATGGAACAGTATATCCTCAGCAAGTCTGTTGCGATGCGGCAACCTTTGCAACAAACCCATGCCCGACGTTGCCTTCGTGTTAACGGTTTTTTCATGAATAAGAATCTTGTCAAGCTTTCGGTCATTTGATAATATAGCCACCATTGATTTGGGTCGGTAGCTCAGCTTGGGAGAGCGTCTGGTTCGCAATCAGAAGGCCGGGGGTTCGATCCCCCCCCGATCCACATTAACGCGTTGCAATTCCGGTCGAGTAGGACAACTTTCCGGTTAACTTGGATGACAGTTCTGAAAACACATGCATCGTTTTTATTGTCCTAACACGGATTTTTCCCCCCAAAAAATCACTATCAGTAATCCTGGTGAAATTCATCACCTCAAGAATGTTTTGCGTATGAAACAAGGCGATCAAGTGTCTTTATTTAATGGTCAAGGCGACGAGGTGACCGGTGTTATTGAAAACATGAACGCTTTGCAGGTACAGGTGCAGATTACACAACGGCATGAGAAAAAATGTTCGGCTGTTTCTATCATCCTGGCTTGCGCGGTTCCCAAGAAATCTAAATTTGAGACGATCATTGAAAAATGCACGGAACTGGGAGTGGATGAAATTATTCCGATGCGTACAGCCCGGACTGAAGTTATTCTCAAAGAAGAAAGGCAGGACAGGAAAAACGCGCGTTATCAAACGGTTGCGCTTAATGCGGCTAAGCAATCGGCACGGGCAACAATTCCGATCGTTCATCCTCAGACAACTTTTAAAAATGTTTTGTCATTATATGATGGCAGTGCGTTGCGAGTCATTCCTTGTCTTAATAGAGAACGAAGAAAGATTCGGGATGTTCTGGAAAAGGCGCAATCGTTTCGTCAGGTTTTGATTTTAATCGGACCCGAGGGGGATTTTACTCCCAAGGAACAGCTTGAGGCGATACAAGCGGGTTTTATTCCGGTGACCTTAGGCGAGACGACTTTAAAAGTAGATACAGCTGCGATAACAACCGTAGGTATTGCTAGGCTAATGTTAAATGGATAAATGGGTTTATAACCAAAGGCGGTCATAATAATGAATGACAATCAACAGGGATTTACCTTAGTGGAAATATTGGTGGTGATTATCATTGTCGGAGTGCTTGCGAGTTTAGCTTTGCCGCTTTTATTTCGAAATGTTGAGCGTTCTCGGGCTACGGAGGCGCTTGGTGTGATAGGCGCTGTTAAAAGGCAAGTCGAAGCCTGCGCCATGCCGTTAAATAATAATTTCACCACCTGCAACGACTATACACTTATCGGTATGATTGATCCGTCCTATAATGCCTCAACGAATGCCTCAGCGCATTATGCCTATACGATTACAACAGCAGCGACATCTTTTCAGGTTGTGGCAACACGCAATGCCTTTGAAAATGGGAATGCGGGAGACACGATTACTTTGGATCGGGCAGCCGACGGCAGCATCACACGGGCAGGAACAACAGCGTTTATCGGCATTCGATAGAAAGTATAATTTTTACATCTAAATGAAATTACGGTATGAATCATTCAACTAAATTGCCGCCATCTGTTTCCAATATTTGGGTGAACGTCACGGCTTGTGCTTTGTTCTTTCTCAGTGTTCAATTAGGGCAGACATTTTTTGTTGAAGCTCAGATGACTCAACGGATTTGTTTGGCTTTAATGGTTGCGGTCTTGCCGCTTATTTATTGGGATTTGATTGTCAGAAAAAATGGGCCGCGCATTCAATCAGCTGGTTCGCCGACACAAACGAAAACAAATGTGAGTCGGCTATTGATCAAGTTAATTGGTTTTTATGCGACGATGCTGGGGCTGTTAGTTACGTATTATTTTAATCCGCTGTTTTATCATTCCGCAAAAGCTTTTAATTTTTATGCGCCGTTTTTATCGGTTTTGACGTCGATCGTACCCGCATCAATTTTATTGAGCGCGGTCTATTTTTGGTACGTGGATAAACAGCAAGAGAAGCCGAATGATGAATACTGGCAGTTTGGTTCACTTGTCTTGGGCCGGTTTAAAGATTGCCAAACAGCCGTTATAGTGGAATATTTAAAATCGTGGTTTATTAAAGCGTTTTTTTTGCCATTTATGTTTGGTTTTTTGGTGTCCTATTGCCAGACGATAACAAGTTGGAAAATGGAAGGCCCGGTTTTTCTGGCATTCTTTAATCATTCGCTGGATTTTTTTTATGCCGTCGATGTTTTGTTTGGAGCTTTGGGTTATTCTTGGACCTTCCGATTTTTTAATACACATATTCAATCGACGGAACCAACAATTTTGGGTTGGTGGATGTGCCTGGCATGTTACTTTCCATTTTATACATACGTGGGGCTTGGCATTTTGCCGCCGCAAAGTGATTTGCCGTGGGATGTTTGGTTCGCGTTTAATCCGGTGTTGCTGTATGGATGCGGCATTGCGATCCTAGGGTTAACCTTTGTTTATGCTTTAGCGACGGTAGCTTTTGGATATCGAATGTCCAATTTGACCTATCGCGGGATCATTACAAATGGTCCGTATCGGTTTACCAAGCATCCGGCTTATATTTGTAAAGTAGCAAGTTGGTGGCTTGTTTCATTGCCGTTTTTTTCAACCCAGGGGCCAAAGGCGGCATGCGTTCAATGTGTGAGCATGATTGTCATTTCTCTGGTATATTATTTGCGTGCCAAAACCGAAGAAAACCATTTGTCGAATTACCCTGAATATGTTCAGTATGCCGAGTGGATTAATGAGCATGGGATGTTTTCATGGTTAGGCAAAATATGTCCGGCGTTTAAATATTCACAAAACAAGGTTAAAAAATACAACAGTGTCGTTTGGTTTAAGAAGGTTGGGGTGTGATAGGCCAACGACTATAACTTTATTTTTATCAACCACTTCCATTCCATTCCCCCCGTGGAATTAATTGACAATAGATTCCCCCGAAGGTATAATTCAACATTCAAATTTTTCCAAAATGGAGGTTTTATGTCTGATCAGAAAAGAACAGCAGCGGAAATTGAAAATCGTCGAAAGGCTTTGGATTTGGCTTTAGCCCAGATTGAAAAGCAGTTTGGTAAGGGTTCGGTCATGCGCTTGGATGGAAACGTTAAGGTCGATATTGACGTGATCCCAACCGGATCGCTTGCTCTCGATTATGCGTTAGGCGTTTGGGGTGTCCCAAAAGGCAGGGTTGTGGAGATTTATGGCCCTGAATCTTCCGGAAAAACCACGCTCACGTTAAGCATCATTAAACAAATTCAGCTAATGGGAGGCGTTGCCGCTTTTATTGACGCGGAACATGCCTTTGATTCAAATTATGCCAGGACAGTGGGTGTGAAATTAGATGATTTGCTGGTTTCTCAGCCGGATACAGGTGAACAGGCGTTGGAAATCGCGGAGACATTGGTGCGTTCCAACGCGGTTGATTTGATTGTCATTGATTCCGTCGCTGCGTTAACACCTCGCGCGGAAATTGAAGGTGACATGGGTGACGCCCACATGGGTTTGCAGGCCAGGTTAATGTCGCAGGCACTGCGAAAATTAACCGCGGCTATTAACAAAGCCAACACGTGCGTTATTTTTATCAATCAAGTCCGTATGAAAATAGGCGTTATGTTCGGCAATCCGGAAACCACCACCGGCGGGCGGGCGCTTAAATTTTACGCCTCTGTCCGTATTGATTTGCGAAAAATTGATTCGGTTAAAGTGGGCGAAAATATTATTGCCAACCGCGTGAAGGCCAAGGTTGTCAAAAATAAAGTCGCGGCTCCTTTCCGTGAAGCGGAATTTGAAATTCATTTTACTGAAGGTATTTCCAAGGTCAGCGATATTATCGATCT
>JAHFGF010000247.1 GCA_023247595.1 Candidatus Omnitrophota bacterium | reverse complement strand
ATCTTTGTGGGAAAAATCATAAACAGTGATGCCGAACTCTTTGCAGTTCGATGTCAATTTGTCCATCTGAGTGCGTGAGGTCGACTCAACTTTATTGATGTCTTTGGTTTTTGTGGAAACGTTGTGATCAACGGTAGCAAAGGTCTTGGCGGCAGCCCTCACCTTGCGTTTGGTTAAACGCAATCCGTCAAACGCCTGCGGGCTTGTGACCTCATGGATCAAATGACGGTCGATGTAGATGATCGCCGTATCATTCTGGGATTCACGGACCAAATGATCTGCCCAGATCTTTTCGAACATTGTTTTGGCCATTTAAAAACCTCGAAGCGGTCGATAGTAGATGGTTGCTGGATGATAGTAATCATTGATGGTTACCATCAACCATCCCCCATCACCCTTTTATTCTTTTAAGACGCGCATTATACCGAATTCCGTCGGAAATGTCAACGCAGAGTTTGGGGAAAACCGCGCTAAATCATGTCCAGCCAGCACAAGCGCTGCTCGATGGCACTATTGGTTGCGGTGTCGCGGTTGGGATAAATGCGTTCAAATTCATGGAACGCGTCCCAGAGCTTTGCATTACAGTCAACGAGCTTCGGATGCTGCATAAGCGCGGAAAATTCAAGCGCCGGAACATCCGCCTTGCGCCTAGCATAATCCTCATAGAACGCCACCTGGCTTACAGCGGCATCAACCACGAGATCATGAAAAGCCCCAAGGCGTTCGGGCGGCTCAAGTGCCCTTAACCGGTTGATGATCGCATTCTGCCGGTCGGAATAATAATAAAACGCATCCAAATATTCATTTGCCGGGCGTTTGATCAGAAGCGCGTCCTGCATGTTCATACGGTTGATGATCCCTCCGTTGACGATATCCATCCATTGTTTAAGATACGCGAGCTCCGCGGGATCAGTGATGGCATCCTGGTCCGCCGGAAAAGCGTTCCATGTCGAAAAATCTCTCGACGGCCAATAATGCGGACCAACCCTTTGAGTATGCTTCATGGTTAAAGACATCTTATAATTTTCGTTGCGGGAGGTTATTCCATTCTCAGAACGCTGGTACGCATTGAAGACCGCAAGCGCGATCCCGGCGATGATCGCAAAAACACGAAAGGCATTTAGCTGTTGGCGTGAATGGCCGGGCGTCGAAAGATGCGACTCAAAAAAATGTTTGATCTTCTGCGCGATATCATTGCTCAGCCAGACCCCGTGGCCATTGGGACACGACGGAACAACCATACGCAAATGCTGAAGTTGTTTGCGGACAAACGTCTTTCCGCATCGTGGACAAAACGTGGGCTCGGTAGGACTCTTATCGACGCTAAGAAGCTCTTGAAGGATCGGATCAATGCCCATCTTCTGCCCGGTTCTCAAGGCTTGTTCAAGAGCATCAATTTTTTGCTGGTCAAACCACATGACTTAAAATATCACGCGCACGCTAGTAATTCAAAATGAAATAGGTTTATTTAGGCAGAGGAAGCTTAAACTTGAAGCGCCAAAATGGCACTTCAAGTTCTGTTCAAGATTCCATTTTGGAATCTTGAAAAACACTGTTGGGGGATTTTTGTTACTTATGCCTGACGGGGGATCAGACGGCGTTTCTAAAAACGTCTTTGCATTTCTGCCCGCTCTTAAGCGCAGATGCCAAAGCCTCGATTTTGGATTGTTCAAACCACATGGTTTAACGATATCACGTCTGGAAATACAATTCAAAATGAAATAATTTTATTTAAACCAACATTTCGGCAACGCAAGATAACCCCCACTTTACTGAATACGCGGAAAAAAGGGGCCCCACAAAAACGGCCTTACTGTTGGACGCACATAATTTTTTTACAAAAATAAAAAAGAAAGGCGGTTTGCGTCGGAGAGATTTTGGAAGGCTTGAAATGATATGAAATCACATCAAATCATATCAAATTATTGTGGCGTGATTTTCAAACAGGTGTTATAGTTTGACCAATGGGCAGGATTCAGCAGCCTACGTCTTTATCGTCTTGTGAGAGTGGTCAGACTTTCACTAGAAAGCAGAAAAACCTAGCCTTCCTCGGATAAATCCGTCGACCGTTTCTTACCACATACGGACAGAATACCCAGCGGTATCCTGGCGGACATGGTTTAACGTGGTCAACTTTCATTTTCCTTCTACCCCCTTTCCTCGTTATTAGGGACTTTTACAGACCCCTTCCCTTTAGGTCTGCTTTTCCTTTCGGTAAAGCCCCGGTAACGATTCAGAAGAGTTTCAGGAACGGAAGCGCGCGCGTCAATGAAACCTGCCCATTGGCCAAAGTAATATCAAAAAACAAGCTACAAATGCTTATTATTCAAGGGCTATGACAATCATACCCTCTTTTTTATCCCAAACGGCACTATAAGTTGATATATTTAAATTTTTATAGTCAATTTTATACTTGCCAAAGAATGAAATAGCGGATAAAGTAAGACCGTCTGTTGCATTATCGCGAACCTTATAGCTGTAGGCGGCTTCTTCATTAACGGGCTT
>JAHFGF010000074.1 GCA_023247595.1 Candidatus Omnitrophota bacterium | reverse complement strand
CGCCGACATCCATGCCGTCGAACCGGCGCACCACGCGCCCTTCCGCCGGAGGATTCAAAAGCCTGACATACGTTCCCTTGTCGGAGGCGCCGGTGATGATTCCTTCGAACGTATCTCCGACGCGGTCCAATAGCATCATCGCGGCCGCCACTTTGCGCATAAAGCGTTCAACTTTTTTGGCAAATTGATCGCGGTCGGTACACCATCCGGCGATGTGCGCTAATTCCGCCCGGCTGTAGGGCTCGCGTGTTTTTTTGAGAGCTGCCTTCAGCAAACGCTGGACAATCAAATCAATATACCGCCGGTTCGGAGCTGTTGAATGCGTATAATCCTGCACGGCCAATCCAAAATGACCTTCGCCTTTTTTGCCGGGATAAAGAACATCGTATTCCCCTTGGCCGAGCAGTTTGATGACAGCCAATGACAAATCCGGAAAACGCTGAGGATCGCGTTTTTGCTGTCGTTCCAAAAAGTCAGACAGAGCCTTGGCTTTGGGACGGTTCGGCAGGCTGTCTCCTAGTTCGATTGCGATTTCACAAATACGTTCCCATCTCTCCGGCGTTTTCACGACGCGCTGGATAACAGGAGAATTTTTCGCGCGCAAAAAATTGACCATGACACCGTTGGCGGCGATCATAAAATTTTCAATGAGCTGATGCGCGCGGTTGCGCTGGCGCAGGGCAATTTCAATAACTTGATGTTCCTTGAAAACCGGTTTTGTTTCAATGGAATCAAACTCGAGCGCGCCGTTGCGTTTGCGCGCTTCTTTAATAACCTGAGCGATGCGGTCCTGCACAAGCAGCTGTTCTCCCAATCCTGGAACGCTCGCAACCGATTCCGGCAAAGGCGCGCGCCCTTCAAACCAATTTCCGACGATCTCATAAATAAGCTTGGCGTGGTTTCTAACAACCGCGCGGTAAACTTCGCCGGAACGAACCTCGCCTTCGTTGTTAATCAAAAAATCAATAACAATGGCTAATCGGTCTTGACCAGGAACGAGCGACGACAAATCATTGCACAAACGTTCCGGCAGCATCGGAAAAATTTCAACGCCCGTATAAACGGTGACGCCATTTTTAATGGCATGCGCGTCCATATAGGTGCCCTGACGCACATAATGATCCACATCCGCGATCGCGATCATAACCCGCGCCCCGCCGTCGGGACGAGATTCACAATACTCAATCTGATCCAGATCCCTGGAATCATCGTTATCAATAGAACTCCACAGCAAAGACGTGAGATCTTTGACACCAGTTTCTAGGTGAGGCCAGAAATCTTCATTCAGCGCTTTAGCTTCGCTTAAAACACGCTGAGGGATCTCACTAAAGAAACCATAACGATGAAGGGCATCGCGGGCAATAAGATTTAAATTGTAAGCCGAAGGATTTTTGGGCATATTTTAAGTGATAAAGAGGTATTGCGTATGCGACTCGTGTAGGGGTAAAGAGGTAAAAATTTTGTACCGATTTGGTTCTCAGTCTATTGTTTTTTTTATTTACCACTTTACCTCTACCACGCTACAAAACCGCAATACCTCTTTATCTCTCTCCCTAACTTTGTGTTTCTCTAACAAGCTCTTTCAAACACTCCACCCACTCCGGGCGGGTGTTGAGGCTTTCAACAAGCTGCCAATGCTGGCCGCCGTTATCCATAAAAGTTTTTTGGTATTCCATGCCGATTTCAACCGTAGTCTCCAGACAATCGGCCACAAACGCGGGTGAAAAAATTAAAATCCTCTTTTTTCCTAACCTGACTAATTCCAAAAGCTTTTCATCCGTATAAGGTTTAATCCAAGGATCTTTTCCTAATCGAGACTGAAAGCTCGTCGTGTATCCGCCCTCTTTTAAACCAAGTTCCTTGACCAATAAACGGGTGGTATCAAAACATTGAGCGCGGTAACAGTTCTGATTCTTCCCATGATACGCAGTGCAGCAATCTCCAAGCTTGCAATAACTCTGGCAGGATGCTTTTAAAATTTGCCGCTCCGGAAGACCATGATAGGAAAAAATAACGTGATCATACGCATTCTTTTTTAAATGCTCGTGGCCAATGGCTGAAAAGGCCTTGATAAAAAGCGGATGATCATGAAACTGCCCGACAAATTTAACCGTCGGAATAACTTCCCAGCGTTTAAGCTCTTGCATCACTTTTTCAATCGTTGAACCCGTCGAGGCGGAGGCGTATTGCGGATAAAGCGGAATCACAATCAATTCACTTAACGCTTCCCCTTTTAATTCATCTAAGGCCGCGCGGATGCTGGGGTTTTGATAGCGCATGCCAAAGGCCACGCAATAGTCTTCCCCTAAAACTTTTTGGATGGAATCCTTCAATCGATAACCGTGGACCTTCAACGGAGATCCCTCGTCAGTCCACAGCTGACTATAACCATGAGCCGACGACGGCGAGCGGAAAGGAGCAATGATGCAATTAATTAATAGAAATCGCTGGAGCCACGGGATATCAATCACCCGTCTGTCCATTAAGAATTCTCGAAGATATTTGCGAACGTCCGAAACACGAGGAGAATCAGGCGTGCCTAAATTAACAAGCAGGACACCAATCTTGGAATTTTTGAGCTTCATGTAACCTTTGGATCATTGCCCATGCATCAATGACAAAGTTTAAGGGCAGTTAGACTTTTTAAAAAATGATTGAAGCAATTATAACAGATATTTCTTAGCGGGCAATGCAGGGTTTTAAAACATTCTCCGCATAAAACTAAATTAACGTGAGTTCGACATAACGCGCTCTACGAAGGAGAGATTCCGTTTAAGCCATAAAGGCGACTTGATCCTTAGTTCATTTCTTTAAAGAATCATTAGAATAATGAACTAGCGGATCGTGGAGCCGTATGGATTACTGACTTCCGTGTAAGTAATAGATTTTTGTTGTTGTCAGTATCCCTGTCTGCCGACAGGCAGGTCGACGTCCGCTTTCTGGTTTTGCTTGATCGATGTGTTGTACGGACGTCAATAAATGGAATCTCTCCCATATGCGTGTCGCTCAAGTGTGAGGATTGTGATTCCGTTCAACGAGCCCGCACACAATTCCTCTAATAAGTCTCTAAAGAAATTGTGTAGGTCTCAATTCACGTTCATCCCAACCCTCACACTTGAGACAGGATTAGATCGAGCTCACGTTAGTTAATAGTCCGGATCTCAGATTGTTTGGGCTCCCCGTTATTGCTTCATCCGGTGAAAAATGCTACCATAGGAGCCGTTTAAATAATTGATCCTACGTTGGCTCAAGATATTAATGCCATGAATCGTTTAGCATCTGAAAAAAGCCCCTATCTTTTACATCACGCCGGCAACCCTGTGGATTGGTATCCTTGGGGGCCAGAAGCTTTTCAAAAAGCTGAAACACAAAACAAACCGATCATTTTATCCATTGGCTATTCCACCTGTCATTGGTGTCATGTGATGGAACGCGAATCTTTTGAAAATTCTGAAATCGCCAGATTGATGAATGACAGTTTCGTATCCATCAAAGTTGACCGTGAAGAACGCCCGGATTTGGATCAGATTTATATGGCCGCGGTGACATCCATGACCGGACATGGCGGCTGGCCTTTAACTGTTTTTTTAACTCCCGAGAAGAAACCTTTTTACGGCGGTACATATTTTCCTCCTTATGCCAAATGGGGTTCGCCTGGTTTCGCGGAAATTCTTCGCTCAATTCATCACACCTGGCAATCCGAACCGGATCGGGTCGTCGCATCCAGTGTTGAAATCACCGAACATTTAAAACAGCGGTTCGCGGTTAAAACCCAGCAGGGAAAACTCAGCCAGATTCAGCTCGATCAGATGTATCACCGTCTTAAATCGCAGTATGATTCAGTCAATGGCGGTTTTTCCCAAGCGCCTAAGTTTCCTATGGGGCACATACTTTCCCTATTATTACGGTATTGGAGACGCACAGGCCAGCAACCTGCGCTCGATATGACGCTTCAAACTTTGCAAGCGATGGCCAACGGCGGCATTTATGATCAATTAGGCGGCGGCTTTCATCGTTATTCCACGGATCAGTTTTGGCATGTGCCGCATTTTGAGAAAATGCTCTATGACCAGGCCCTTTTAGTGAAAAGTTATCTTGAGGCGTATCAAATTACAGGCAATGAATTTTTTGCCCAAATCGCACGGGATGTTTTGGATTATGTTTTGCGCGAGATGACTGATTCCTCCGGCGGGTTTTATTCCGCTCAAGATGCGGACAGTCTTGATGAACAATCTTCAGAAAAAAAAGAAGGGGTGTTTTATATTTGGGCCTGGGATGAGATTAAGGCGGCGTTTCCCGAGCAGTCACTGCCAATCATCGCATACTATTTTGGTATTGAAAAAGAAGGCAATGCCAAAGAGGATCCACACGGCGAGTTTGTCGGTAAAAATATTTTATCTGTGGCTCATTCCATTGAAGAGACGGCCAAGCATTTTCAATGGGAAACCGCAAAGGTCGCGAAAGTTGTGCGTGATGCCAAAGCAACGATGTTTAAAATGCGCCAGCAGCGTCCCGCAGTGCACTGTGATGATAAGATTATGGCTGATTGGAACGGGCTTATGATTTCTTCTTTCGCGTTTGCCTCACAGGTTTTGAAAGACAAACGCTATGCCGTGGCAGCGCAACAGGCGTCCGATTTTATCCTAATGACATTGACAGACAATGCCGGGAGATTGCTGCACCGCTATCGCGACGGGCACGCGGGTATTTTGGGTTCTTTGGAGGATTACGCGTTTTTTATTTCCGGACTGCTGGATCTCTATGAAGCGACATTGGAATTCAAATATTACCAAAAAGCTAAAGCCATGGCCGATGACATGATTGAATATTTTGAGGACAGGGAACATGGCGGTTTTTTTATGACCGGCCGCGATGCCGAGTCGTTGATTGTCCGCTGTAAAGAAACCTACGACGGCGCCTTGCCGTCGGGGAATTCAATGGCAATCATGGTTTTGTTGCGGCTTTATCATTTATCGTCCGATGACAAATATCAATCAAAAGCGCATCAAGCGCTGGATTGTTTTGCCGATACTGTATCGCCTCATCCGGAAGCCTATTGTGTTTTATTAGCGGCGTTGGATTTTTTCTTAGGCCCCGTGGATGAATTGGTTCTTTGCGGCAATCATCCGGATTTAGAATTTCAAAAGATGCATCAGAGAACATTTGCAGAGTACCGGCCCAATAAAATTATCGCGTCGCATCCTTATCCGCTTAAACAAGAGGAAGACCCGGTTAAAGCCATGCCAATCTTAAAAGGCCGGTTGGATTTAAACGGAAGTTTTGTTTCAGGGTATTTGTGCAGAGATGCGGCCTGTTTGCGGCCGGCTGTTACGTATCATGATTGGGATGAAATCCTTAAAAATAATGAACCGTCACTTAGGACTGCGCAATGATTAGAACCATTCTTTATTCCGTCCTCATCATGCTGTTTTTGGGGTTTTTATTGGTTTTTGGTTTATTGGGTCCTCAGCAAGGAAGATTGGCTGTTGAACGCATTTACGAATTTTTTGATTGGAAGCCAGCGAAAGGACGCGACAGTTTGTTGACGGATACAGAAGTATCCATCAAACAATTTAACGAATCGTACGCGAAAGTGCAGGTGCTGCGCCAGATGACTTTAGAACGCAGTGAAAAGGCATTTAAGGAGCTTGAACAGGTTTATACCGATACAAGGGAGAATTTAAAACAGCTTTTATTGGGAATGGACCAGCTGACCGTCGAGGAAAGGACGGAATTGTTTGATAAATTTACCGCCATGCATAAACACCGGGCCGGATTGGTTGAACAAATCATGCTTGATCAGCAGATCATGATCAATATCAACGAGCAGATGGATCAGCAGCTGCAGGCAATGTCTAAATGGCTCAATGATAAGGCCGTTCAACTGCAGGATCCAAGCACAAAAGATTTAATGCGCATGCAGCAGTATCAGAATTTAAAGAAAAGTTTAACGGCCTTTAATGAGCAGTCGTCCACTCTTGATTCCATGCGCATTTTATTCATGAAGAAAAATAAAGAAACCATCGAACGGTTGGCGGAAACCAACAGGGAATTAGAAAACCGTTTCCGTGAACTTCTGGCTCAGGTTGAGATTTCAACTTCTGACCAGAGCCATAGCTTATGGGATGAATATCAGCGGCTTGAAACGGAGCAAAGGGACTTGGTCGGAAGTTTACGCGCGACAGAGGAATTTATCGGCAACAATCAGAACAAACTCGTTTCAGGAGTGATCCATATTTCCAAAAGCATTGAATACCGTTCAGATACTCAGCTGCAGCGTTTCCGCGATAGTTATAACCTGTTGGAACAGCGCCGTCGGCAAATGTTAACCAGCATGAATGAGCGGCAGCAGATTTTTATTTCCTCCCAGCCGACTAGAAAACAGCTGATGGAAGATAACCGTTATCGCATGGAACTGATGCGTGAGCAAGCCCGGCAGATTTCGGATCAGTATGAACAAATGGAGGAGTTTCGGAAATCCGCGGCTTCTATGATCAGAAATGTGTCCGCTGAAAATAGAGACAAAATTGAGTTTAGTTCCCAGCAAACACAAGATGTTATGCAGAGAAGCCGGGATAAAATTGAGAGTTTTATGGTGCAGATGGAAGCGGCGCAGAGGAATGTTCAGCAGTTTATTGAAAACAGCCGGCAGACAGCAATGGCGAGTAATTCGGCTATTCTTAAAATGAATGATTTACAAAATAAAAGCAAGGGCCTCTTGGATAACATGAAGAAAAACGAAGAACAGCTGCGGTCGATTAGAGTTCAGGTTCAGCGCGATCAGAACGCAATGAATCAAATGAAGCGGGATACTAACCGAAGTAACGCCGAACGCATGCGAAGCGTACAGGAAAGAACGGACGACCAAATGCGCGTTATGTCTGACCGAATCAAAGACCAGATGCAAATCATCAAAGATAAGCAACAGAGTCAGAAATCAAATTTTAAATAATTCATGAGGAGATAAGATGATTCGTAAAATTCTAACCGGATTTATTATTGTCGTTGTATTGCTTGTGGCGGGGCTGGTGATTTTTATAAAGACCGTGGACCTTAATCAATATCTGCCTCAATTAACCCAGCAGATCAGTCAGGCGCTGGGGCGGCAGGTGGGTGTGCAGAAGGTTGCGCTTAATATTTCCTTGAATCAAGGTGTCGTCATTGATGTGAGCGGGATTTCGTTGACCGATGATGTCCAATTTTCCAAAGAACCGTTTCTTTTTATCCGGCATATCCACGGCGGGGTCAGTTTGGTGCCGTTATTGACGAAAAGGCAGATTGAAATTACCAGCGTGGAAATTTTAGCTCCGCAGATCATTCTTATCAAAAACAAACAAGGCGTGTTTAATTATGAAAGCATGATCGTCGAAAAGAAACCGGAAGCCGGCTCTGGCGGAACATCATCCGGAGAGTCCGCGCCGTCAACCCCGCCCAAGGCATTGCCTAAACTTCTTGTGAATTCGTTTGTTATCCAGGACGCAAAAATTGTTTATCAGGATAACGAAGCCGCCCCTGCGATAAATGTATCAGTTGATGATATTGATGCCAAAGTCATTAATTTTTCTTTGACCGATCCGTTTACCATTAGTCTGGATGCCTCTTTATTTGCCAATGGTCAAAATCTTCACGTGGATGGAACAAGCCGTATCGAATTGAATCTCCAACAGGCCCGTTTGGACGATGTGCATTTTACGTTTGACCTTGCGCGGTTGGATGTTGACCGGATCAATAAAGAAATTGCCGCAGTTGCGCCTTTAGGTTTGCAAAAAGGATTAAGCGGAGGCATTAAAGCGGTTATCAGCCAAATGGTCGTCGGTTCCAAAGGATTGCTTGTTCTGTCTTTGGACGGCGCGGTTGAAGGCGTGCATGTGCCTTTAAAAATGCTGGCCACGCCAATTGATCAATTAACCGCGAAAATGGATGTCACGGAATCGAAGGTAAAAATTTCTGATTTTTCATTTAAGCTGAATTCCGGGCTTATCAGCGGTCAGGCCAGTATTAA
>JAHFGF010000246.1 GCA_023247595.1 Candidatus Omnitrophota bacterium | reverse complement strand
GTTTTTGGGATTCCACGACACGATGCTATATACCTGGGGCAGTGTTATTCTCATTTCGATGTTTGGCGCTTGGATGCGTCCATATAACAAATTTTCAAACTTTTTATTCGCGGGAACCGGATCCGCTGTGGTTTTCTTTATCATCACTAATTTGGGCGCTTGGCCGACGCTTTATCCTTTGACGTGGCAGGGATTGTCGGAGTGCTTTGTCGCCGCAATTCCGTTCTTCCGTAATACCTTTGTCAGCACAATTGTTTACAGTGTCGTTTTTTATGGCGCTTATGAAATCATCGCAAGCCAGTTAAAGAAAACCCGTTGGGCTCAGCTTTGGCTTACGGTGTAATTGTTCTTTTTACCTTATTTATCTGTGTTGGTTTCCGATTTTTTTAACAATCCATTAAATCGGAATGAAAAGGGAAACCCGTGAAAATCGGGTGCGGTCCCGCCGCTGTAATTGGGATATGTTTTGAACCATTGTTTGTGACTTTCTTCGGATGGATCATGATGAGGAAGGACATAAATGAGAAGGTTTAAAAAAATTTAAGCCCAAAAGCCAGAAGACCTGCCAATACGGTTGATTGTTCAGCTTTCGCGCGAGACGAAAGAGTGACGACATATATTGAGGCTAAGAAAAAGGGTGCGCTCTCAAAACGGACGTTAGGTCCTTTGGGGAGCGCTTTTTTGTTGTCTTCACAGGTTAATGGTTTTAAACGATACGGTTTAAACGACTGTATATAGTGAAGGACAACAACTCCAATTGGTGTTGGCAATTGGATTGACAAAGTAAAAGGAGATAGTAATGAAAGGTTTAAATATTTGTATTTTGGTTTTTGTTCTGTTGCCGGCAGGCTTGGCCCATGCCTCCGCTCCGGTTGATTTGGATGACATTGTTATTACGCCCAGCCGTATGGCGCAGCGCAATTATAAAGTTGCCGCCAATGTTACGGTTATTGATTCGCAGCAAATCGAAAATTCAAACGCGCAGACGGTTTCCGATATTTTGAAAGAAGCCTTGGGCGTCAGCGTCTATGACAACAGCACGGCCAAATCATCGGTCATTGATATCCGGGGGTTCGGTGACACGGCTTCACGCAATGTTTTGGTTTTGGTTAATGACCGTAAAATAAATAACGTGGACATTTCTGGCCCAGATCTGGTTCAGATTCCCTTGGAAGCGGTTGAACGCATCGAGGTCATCCGCGGCGCCGGGTCTGTTCTTTACGGAGATAACGCCGTCGGCGGTGTTGTGAATATCATTACCAAAAAAGGTAAGGGTGATTTAAAAGGACGGGCGGGTGTTCAATACGGCAGTTACGCGGCCCGCAGTGCTGATGTTGAGTTATCCGGCGAGAAGAATCATATTTCCTATTTTGGTTATTCCAAATACGATGATGCCCGCGGGTATCGGGCCAACAGCGACGCGCTTAACAAAGATTTTAATACACGCCTTGGATATGATTTATCCGATAAGTTATCAACCGATCTTGATGTGGGCTGGCATGAGGATAATCAGCGTCTGCCGGGAGGGTTAACGGATTCCCAGTTGGTTTCTCAAGGACGACGGGGAACGGCTAATCCGGATGATTTTGCCGATACCAAAGACAGGTATGTAAAAGTCGGCTTTGATGTGAAGCCTTGGCCGGAGGATTTGGAATGGGGAAAGTTCTCCGTTGATTTTGATTACCGCAATCGTGATGTTTATGACGCGTTTTTTTCCTTTGGTGAATTTTCAACCAAGCGCAACATTGATACCTACGGTTTGACAGGAAAATATGTTTTTGACCAGCAGATATTCAACAAGGATGTTAATTTTGTAACCGGAGTGGATTATTACGATACGACCAACGATATCCTTGGAAGCGGTTCGAATGTGGACGACATAACTATTTTAAAGAAAGAGATCGGAATTTTCGGTTACGCGCAATATGAAGCGCTGGATGATATCTATGTTAACGCGGGCACACGGTATCATCAGGCGGAGTATGAATTTCATCAGCGCAATGTGGTGGTGGACCAAACCCAGCGTCCGGATGTCTGGTCGTCAACCGCGGGCATCCGTTATGATTATGCCAAAGGTTCCAATGTGCATTTCAACGCCCAGCAGACATTCCGGTTTTTGGCAACGGATGAATGGTACAGCACGGCGAATTTTCCTGGGTTCGGTATAACTCCCGGTCTTAATTTGAATCTGGATCAGCAGACCGGCGTTCAGCTGGAAGCGGGCATTAAACACAACCTTCACGACGCTGTGATTGTTTCGGTTACTCCTTATCAGATGGACCTTCATAATGAAATCTTTTTTGATCCGGTCACGTTTGCCAATAGCAATTACGACAAAACCCGCCGGCGCGGGGTTGAGATTGGCCAGCAGACGGATTTGTTAAAGTTTTTTTCAGTTGAACAGTTTGATAGGTTGGAATTCGATACTAACTACACTTATCAAGACGCTGAGTTTTTAAAGGGTGTCTTTGACGGGAAAATTATCCCGCTGGTGCCTAAACATGAAGCCAATGCCAGTCTGACGGTTGGATTTCTCAA
>JAHFGF010000073.1 GCA_023247595.1 Candidatus Omnitrophota bacterium | reverse complement strand
AAGGGACAGAAGGTCATCATCGTGGAAGGCCAGTATCATCCGGCGGCATATACATCTAAAACACTGGCGTTAAATCTTAAAGTACGGGGAGCGTTGGAACGTCTGGACCGTGAACTGGATAATGTCACATTCATTCCCCGTTCCCAGACGCCTGTTTTTACCGCCGAGGATTACAAAGATTCTGTTCATGTCAAAGATGAGGCAGGGGTGCGCTATGCTGAGCAGTTAATTTCTTGGCTGGATAAGAACATGGAAAATAATTTGTGATGATGGGTTTGATGAGGAGGCGTTAGGTTTCTTCGATCTTAAATGTTTTAAAATCGCCGGAAGTTTTCTTGGAACGGACCTTTTTACAGTAGGGGCACTCAACGTCCTGTTCCTTCCAGCTCCACGGACCGGTGTTGACTTCCTGAACTTTATATTTCTCGCCGCACAGCGAACACGTATCCGTAAAACTGATGCCCCGTTCACTCAAAGTAACCTCCAGTATTGTTAAGTTTTGATTGTTGATTATATCTTATTTGAGTAAATAAATTGCTGATAATTTTTATTTGAAATAGAATAAACGCAATCCTATGGCGCTTGATTGAAATGAAGTTACGCGAAACTATGATTAATTTTCGAAAACGATTCATTATTTTATTCTTTCAATAGCGGCTTTAAAGTGCCGGGAAACAATCGGTGAATATGTTTTTGGCCTGCGGTATATCGACGGATATCTGCAAACTTACGGCAACGAAGAATTGATGCGCCGGCTGCTGAGTCCTGAGGAAATCGCGAAGCTTCAGCAAAGGCTTTTTCTATGGAGCGCGGATTTAAGCGGTAACAATGTTCCATGATTTTTTGGGCTTGATTGCTCTCATGGGAATTTTCCGAAGAGAAAGCTCCTGAATGATCAGACAATGTTTTTAACTCGCGTTTTGACAGACCACACATCCCGGTATTATTACCCCATACGCTGGCTGGTTATTATTCTGCTTGGGCTGGCGGTGTATGCCCAGACGTTTGGGTGCGATTTTGTTTTTGATGATCATCTCTTCATTGTCACGAACTCCTATATCAAAGACCTCACCAGCGTAACGACGATATGGAACTCATTTCCAGCGACCCGCATGATTGGGATGTTTTCCTTTTCCTTGAATTATTTTTTTGGCCAGCTGCATCCGCAGGGTTATCACATTGTGAATTTGTGCATTCATTGGATAGCCGTTGGGATGGTGTGGGCGACGGCATCGAAATGTTTTGAAATCGCAAAGGCAATCTCGACTAGGAACAAGAAAGATTTTTTATCTGAAGAACTGTCCCGGGATCTGCCGTATTTGATCGCATTGCTTTTTCTTGTTCACCCCTGCCATACTCAGGCGGTTACTTATATAACCCAGAGGTTCGAGTCGATTGCGACCGTGTTTTATTTAGGCGCGGTTTATTGTTATCTGCGGGCACGGACTGAATCAGCGTCGATGAGACAAGTGACTTTCTTTTTGCTGTCAGCATTATCAACGCTTCTTGGCATGATGACCAAAGAAGTGGCCGTGACAATTCCGGTCATGATTTTAGTAGCGGAATGGATCTTGGTGGGACCGTATAAAAGATGCGCGATGAATTCTCAGAATCAAAAAGGAGTTCAAATAAACGGGAATCGCGTTTGGCTGTACATCATTCTGGCGGGCATCACAATTGCGTTGGGTTTTCTCTTTATGTTTTTGGTGCATGGCGATTGGAGTGTTTTTTCTTTATCCATTCCATCCGCGTCCCACGACGGAGATGTCTTTACGTTGCGAACGTATGTATTGACCCAAACGCGGGTTTTTTTAACCTTTCTTCGATTGTTGTTTGTTCCGGCCGGACAGAATTTGGACTTTGATTTTCCCATGTCAGCAGGAATTTTAAACCCGCCTTCGACGTTGGCAGGCGCGGTTATTATTTCGTTGATGCTCTTTACCATTGTCCGATTCAAACAGCAGGTTCCTGTGATCGCGTTTGGACTTGCCTGGATGCTCGTCACATTTTCTATTAATTTTGTCCCGCGCCAGAACGCTATTTTTGAACATAAAATTTATTTGATCTCATTCGGTTTTTTTATCGCCGCGGCCGCGTTTCTTCCTTTTGTTTTGAAACAACGAATCAGGGTTGTTTGTTTTTTAGCGTGTTGCGTAGCTGTTTTGGCTGTCGCGGCATTTAACCGCAATCAGGTTTGGAGGAGTGAATTAACGCTTTGGGAAGATGTTTATAAAAAATCTCCGAACAAGGCGCGCGTTAATGCGAATTTGGGCAGGGTTTACGGAAATTTGAAAAGGCATGACGACGCGATACGGCTTTTAAGTAAAGCCATCGCAATTAAGCCGGATGACCCTATCTCGCTTCTCAACCGGGGAATTTTGTATCATGATCTTGGCCGTGATCAAGAAGCGCTGGATGATCTGGGTAAAGCCATTGCCATTGATGCGCAATATTTTTCAGTTTTTACCGCGCGAGCGAAAATTTTTATCGATAAAGGCAATGACCCTGCCGCGCTTCAGGATTTGGAACAGGCAATCCGTCTTAAGCCGTACCAGCCAGATGCCTATTTAATGCGGGGGAGTTTATGGATGCGGCAGGGCCGCGTGGATGATTCGCTCGACGAATTTAATAAGGTTTTGAAAATAGCGCCGTACGAATACGGCGCGTTGGTTAACAGGGGAGCGGTCTATTTTCAAAAAGGGCGCTATGATTTGGCGCTCGAAGATTTTACCCGGGCTCGCAGTGTTTCTGAAAACGCCATGATCTGTAAAAACCAGGCCTACTGTTTTCTCGTGCTGGGAAAGTTAGATGAAGCTCTCAAGAATTTTCAGCAGGCCGTAAAGCTTGACCCCAGTGATGAACAAGCGCGGCAAAAGGTTGAGGAGATTTTAAGAAGTAAATAACGTGAGTTCAATCTAATCCTGGCTCAAGTGTGAGGGTTGGGATGAACGTGAATTGAGACCTACACAATTTCTTTAGAGACTTATTCAGAGAAATTGTGTGCGGGCTCGTTGAACGGAATCACAATCCTCACACTTGAGCGATGCGCATATAGGAGAGATTCCATTTATTGACGTCCGTACAACACATCGATCAAGCAAAACCAGAAAGCGGACGTCGAGATACTGACAATAACAAAAAAAATAATAACAAAAAAAATAAGGGGACACAATACCTAATTCAGGACTCTTTGATCTCAGCCAAAAACAGAGAATTAAGTATTGTGTCCACTTAATTCAAGGGAAATTTTAAAAAGATTGGACATTTTGACGATAATGTCGTGGGAGATTTATTGTCCAAACTCAAACTATTGAAATAAATACGTTTAAGTTGTTTTTTTGATGTCCAATGATGGCTTTTGGGGCATGCTTTAATGTCCAGAATGGATAAAGGCTATGTATTTGAGTAAGTTTACTTCGTCGCTCGCAGCAATCTCATGCGAGCATAAGATTGCTGCGTTCAGCCAAAGGCCTCGCTCGCAATGAACGGAGGTTGCGTCATTGCGAGGCCGCGAATTGACCGAAGCAAACCTAACCAGTCTAAAACACTACGGTGTTTAATAGCACAAAATGACAAAATATGATATATGTAAAATAATGATATTTTAATAACAAGATGGAAGCTTTTGAATTTATAAAATACTTTAACAAAGAAGCGTAAGTCGTTGAAAGCAAAGGAAATAAATTTGTAAAAAAACTTGCGTTCAGCTTGTCCTATTAATATAATATGTTATACTTTCAATACTTCTTGGGGAAGGGTATTGAGTTTAATCGACCTCCAATTGGATCTAGACCAATAGGGGACAATGACTTACGAAAAAAACATAACACCGGATTCAAATCTCCCTGCGGATCAAAACAATGATCCGAATTTGCTTTTACCTAAAGCGAATTCAGATCAGAGTGGCGAATCGACCGCGGGTTTCTTCGCTAACGCCCACCATAATCCCGCCCATCTTTTTAGTAACCCTAATCAAATCAACGGTGAACAGCATTTTCAAAGCAGATTTAAAGGCTGGATCCGCACAGTTGCTTTGGTTTTGGTTGTTGTGTTTGTTCCAGATCAAGTCAGCTGGGCGATTAATTATAATCCAGCTGTTTTGTGGGACAAGTTGCCGAATGTGCAGGTTGTTGATGCCGCTCTTCCCCCGGCACAAATAGCATCGGCGCAAATTTCTCAAAGCATTGACAATTTGTTGTCGCAAATCGCGAACCGTGAAAACACGCGCCTTCAATTAAAAATTGATGAACCCTCCAAACTTTCCCCAACAGGCCATCAATTGATTGTTGATTCCAACACTGTTTTCACATCCGACCGTATTGAGACGATTAAGCAATGGTTGAATAAACCTGAGATACATCCTTTGAACTGCGGTATTTACGCTCTTAATGATATTTTGGCGGCGCACAACATCAAATCAACTTTGGAAGAAACTTCGGTTCTGACTTTAACCGTTGATTTGATGCACAACATTATTAAACCTGGCGAACCGAAATTAAAGACGTCTCTTCTTTCCATTGAAAAAGTCGCGCAGGCGTTTGATCTCAAATTTGATGCCATCAAAATTAATTCCAAAGATTTCGCGAAACTCAAAACGCCGTTTATCGCCAACTTTTCTTCCGAACACTTTGTCACGGTTACCAAAATTGAAAACGGAACGGTTTACTTTAACGACATCGGCCAGCAGGATAGTTTGTCGAAAGAAGAGTTCCTAAAACAATTCACCGGTTATGTTTTGGCCTCAGATGTTGCTCAGCTTTCCAAAGATTTGTACAAAGAAATTACCAATACTGAAAAGTCGTTTGTGTGGGGATCCAAATGGCGAAATAATTCCCGAAACCTGCCAGGGTTGATGACGAATTCGCAGATTGCCACGCAGATTGCGTTAAATGTGTTTTTTGCGTGGGTTGGATATAACATGGCAGATGCGAAGTGGGCGTCTGCGCTTATGGGGCTTTCCGCCGGGGCGGGGGCATTCGCGGGCCAGGTTACAGAGGCTTATTGCATTGGCCGGGTGAATTCCGGCGGTTCCTGCAGCGGGGAAACAAGTTTTATGTTAAACACGGCCATCAAAGCCGCGATTATGATTGCTTTCCAAAGCTGGGTCGAAACCACGCCCGAGGCTACCACAAATGCGGCCATGAACGAAAATAATTCGATAGCAAGTGAGGGTAAAAATAGTTTGGGAACCGAATCGGACAATCCTCAATCAGGATCGGATGTTAATGTCAATAGTGGTGTTGTAGACCCCAGAGAACCTCCAGGATTTTTTGAATCGGTTTCAAAATTATTTAAAGAAGCCGGCAATAGTTTGAAAACGGCAATAAACAAATTTTTTGAACCGATAACAGGTGGTATCAACAAAGCCCTTGAGGCTGCGTTGCCTGATGGCGCGATGGGTACACTTAGGACGATATCTGAATCAGCTTGGACAAGAGCTCTTTATACTTTTGTGACGCAAATGTTGATCGCGCGCATGGAATATAGAATCACCGCGCACATCCAGAAAAAAATATGTCGTGACGATCAGTGCAGTGAAGACAGAAAAATTGTCGCGCAAACCGTATCCGGAATCGCGGCTTCCATTGTTGGACAACTTGTCAATGCCGGCTTTACCGCGTTTGTTGACGATGCCTTGGGGACAACGTTCGGTCAACCGTATGGACAAGGCTCATCGAAAGCAAAACTAGACGCTAAAAAAGCAGTAGACGCGTCTGGAGAAGAAGCAGCTAAAGTGGCAGGGATAGCCGTTGATGAAGATATTGCAATGGATGGTGGCGTTGTCGGTTCTGATATTGATCCAGAGGCGCAAGCGAGATTTGACGCGTACAAAAAAGCTGAAATGGAAAGAGCCCGGCATGATGCATTTACGGGAGTTAATGCGAGAGAAGCAGCAGCTGTTGCGAAAGGGAATTCCATCGAGGCTGATATGGGAGAATTTCCCGTCAGGGCTGATGTTGATCCAGAGGCGCAAGCAAGATTTGACGCATATAAAAAAGCTGAAATGGAAAAAGCCAGGCAAGGCGTGTTTGGAATTGATGTTGCTGGAAATGAAGCCGCCGCTAAAAAAGGCAGAGACATTGATGCTGAAATCGAGAAGGATGGTGGCGTTGTCAGTTCTGACCCAGAGGCGCAAGCAAGATTTGATGCATACAAAAAAGCTGAAATGAAAAAAGCCTATGATGCCGCCTACGGGGCTGCTTATGGAAAGGCGATTCAGGCCAAATATAGCGAGTTGACGAATTTTAAGGCCGCGACGGATGCACGAGCCTCTGTTAATTTGGCTGCTGAAAAGAAAAGAGATGAGATTCTAAGCCAGGGTGAACCTTTCGCGACGGTGGATCCAGCCGTTTTGGATCAATACTCAAGAACACAACAGGCAAGGGCTGTTGTGGCTGAGGCTGCAGCTTTAGTGCGGAGAAACGAAATCAACGATGCCTCGGCGTTTGGATATGAGCAAGAAAGTTATGCGGCGTTTGCTCAGTATAAAGAAGCAGAAGGCAAAAAAGCGTTTAACACTACATTTGCTGAATTAACTGCTAGTGACGCATACAGCGATATTTCAGCCACAGGGTTAAAGTCCATGACCAAACACTATGGAGCCGTGGCGTTTTCGGATTTATATAAAAAATCGCCTTGGGTTTCGATAGGCGTGGGTGATGCTATGGTCGGCGTGCTTTCCAGCAACGCGGATTCAATCCTCACTCAATTATCAGGCATGACTTTGCGTTTACTGCTTTTGAATGTCAAAAAAAACGGTGAAAGAGTATTTAAAGCCGACAGCAGTATTGCAATCGCCATGGGCAATGCCGCCGGATTGTTGGCAGCGTCCGGACTTCAATACAATTCTCTGACCGAAGATCAGAAAAAAGAAAGAGACGCTAAAGGATTATTCGAAGGCAAAGGCGCTGCTGGTTCATACGAGTCATTTGTCAACAGCATGGGCGGCGAGGCTATTATGCGGGGACTGATGAATGTCACCATTGCCCTCTTACTTCGAAAGCTTGAGAAAAAATATGATGTTAAAGAAGGCGATGATACCTACACCCGCAATCAGAAAATTGACGCGTTAGCCCGTTTTCGAATGCTGAGTTTTGTTGCCACATCTTTTTCAACCGGCGCTCTTCTCTATTTAACGCGTGATTCGGAAGAAAATCTTAAGCGATTGAGTGTGGGCAATAATACGAAGAAGCTTACGATAACCAATGAAGACGGAACAACGATTGATCTAAAGGTTCCCGATTCAAACAATGATTATAGCGGCCGGAATCCAGTTACGGCCATGGATGTTATTTTTAAATTAATGGCCCGCGATTTTAAAGAGCTGGGCAGTAATTTTTGGGGAATACCGTATTTGAACAATGTCGTGGAAGGCGGCGATTTTGCCACCCGCGATCCTGTCAGCGGAAAAATCCTGACATCAGGGGTTACGAATCTCAGCAATTATATGGACTTAACGGGACAGATGTTCGGCCGTTCGATTTCGGAGTCGATGAGCATGGACCGCATTGGCCGGCAAGTGCGCGCGGCAAATGCCGCCGCGGAAGCCGCACCCGCGGAAGTTCAAGCCGAAGAAGAACAAACCATGCGTTCTCCCGCTGGCGCGCCGGTGGTTATTGGAAGATCAGCTCCAGCGGCTTCTTCAGCCTCTTCCGGCCCGAACGTTGACCAGCAAATTTTGCTGGCGGTCTGGCAAGCCGGTTTGATTAATAACGGCCTTGTTAATGTTTCTTACGCCAATTCGGTTTTATTGTCCGGCATCATCGGCAATGTGCGCAATATTTTGTCAACAACATTAACCGCGTACAAGCCCGGGGCTCTTCCCTATTTAGGCTTACAGCAGTTGTATTTAACTCGCCTGGGCATCGCGGGAAAAAATCAAATCGCCTTGGCTACAGGAACACCCACCGGCGACAGCGTCTCGGTTGAAACCTTAAGCGATCAAAAAGCGCGGTTGGTCATCGAAAATCTCAGCAACGGAAAGAAAAGAATTTCCGGCGATGTGGGACATTTAACAGTTGATAATGAGTTTGGAATTAGTTTGGGAGATATCAAAACGCGCAATAACACATC
>JAHFGF010000245.1 GCA_023247595.1 Candidatus Omnitrophota bacterium | reverse complement strand
GGTTTTCATAATGCCTTACGCGTTGGGGATGGCCGCATTATTTTTTTGGATTTTGAATATTTTGGCTGGGATGATCCGGCAAAGATGGTGGTTGATTTTTTGTTGCATCCGGCCATGGCTTTGAGTGAATCGATGAAAGAATATTTCGTGCAGGCCATGTTGGACATTTTTCAGGAAAATAATCGGTTAATCGACAGGATAAAAATAGTTTACCCGTTGTACGGCTTAAAATGGTGCGCGATATTTTTAAATGAATTTGTTCCCAACGATTTTTCCCGCCGGAGTTTTGCTTCGACAAATGTTTTGGACCGGACTCAGCTGCGCAGACAACAATTGTTAAAAGCCAAAAACTTATTCAGCAAAATACAAAAAACTTACGAGAACTTTCCTTATGCTAATCGATCAAGCTAACACGATTAAATTAGACGAGCGCTCAAAATATCTGCGCCGTCGGATTATTGAGATTCTTAACGTCACGCGACGCGGCCACGTGGGGGCTGCGTTGTCCTTGATAGAAATTTTGCGTGTTCTTTATGATGACATTCTGCGTTTTGACCCTAAGAATCCCAAATGGTTTGGCCGCGACCGCTGCATTTTGAGCAAAGGTCATGGGTGTTTGGCCCTGTACGTTATTTTGCAGGACAAAGGTTTTTTCCCCGAGAGGGAACTATGGCAATTTTGTGAAGAGGAAGGCATTTTAGGAGGACATCCCGAAATAAAAATCCCAGGTGTGGAGGCGTCCACCGGAAGTTTAGGCCATGGATTGCCTATCGGGGTCGGGCTTGCGCTTAATGCCCGTTTTGAAAAGGCACCTCAGCGCGTTTTTGTCATCGTCGGAGATGGGGAATGCAATGAAGGTTCTGTTTGGGAAGCGGCGCTGTCTGCCAGCAAACATAAATTAAATAATCTGACGGTACTTATTGATTACAACAAATTTCAGTCGTACGGACCAACGCACGAAGTGCAGAACCTTGAGCCGTTCGCCGCAAAGTGGGAGGCCTTTGGTTTTGCTGTCCGTGAAATCAACGGCCACGACGTGGACGCGCTGCGTTCGACATTGACCGCGCTTCCTTTAGATTCGAATAAACCTACGGCCATTATCTGCCACACGCTTAAAGGCAAGGGGATGAATTGCACGGAAGGAAATTTGAAGTGGCATCATAAAAGCGGACTTAAAGACGAGGAAATTAGCCAGCTCTGCGCGGAATTGGAGGCGTATTAATGCGTAAAATGTGCCTAAATGTCGTCCATGAACTTGCCCGAAAAGATCCGCGCGTTTTTTTTATCGGATCAGATTTGGGGATTGGTACTTTGCAGAAATTCAAGGAAGAAATACCCGAACGCTTTTTTATGGAAGGAATCAGCGAGGCCAACATGATTGGCATGGCGGCTGGCCTGGCTATGGAGGGAAAAATTCCTTATGTTAACACGATTGCCACATTCTTGACCCGTCGCTGTTTTGAGCAGGTGGTGGTTGATTTGGGTTTGCATAAGCTTAATGTCCGTTTGATTGGAAACGGCGGAGGCCTTGTCTATGCGCCGCTGGGCCCAACGCATGAAGCTATCGAAGACATCGCTATTATGCGCGCGATTCCCAACATGACCGTCATTGCGCCGGCAGATGCCGACGAGATGCGCCGCGCGATGTTCCAATCACTTGATCATCCGGGGCCGATGTATATTCGTGTGGCCAAGGGAGGCGATCCGATCGTGACCGATGACCGTCTTGGCTTTAAAATTGGGAAAGCAATTCCGATGCGGGAAGGACCAGACGCTTTGATTGTGACGACGGGCATTACGTTAAAAAATGGTTTGGAAGCTTTTGATCAATTAAAAGAGCATCAAATAAAATGCGCCGTAGTGCACGTCCCTACAATTAAACCTTTGGATGTAGGCACGATTAAAGAGTACGCGGCCAATGTCTCGGTCATTGTGACCGTTGAGGAACATTCGATTATCGGCGGGCTCGGCAGCGCCGTCGCGGAGACGATTGTTGAGGCAAACTTTTCTTCCCCTAAAAAATTTAAGCGTATCGGTATCCCGGACGTTTTTGCGGAGAAATACGGTTCGCAGGCGGGCCTTATGCGCGGCTTTGGAATTACAACGGAAAATATTGTCTCGACCATAAAAAATTTAACAGAATCGGAAAATTCTCCAGGAAGATTAATCGAACAAGAATTAGTAAAGGAGTAGTAGTCATGGGAAATTTAGTTGAGGTGTTTACGCCGCTGCACAAAAAGACTCAAAGAAAATATATTGACCGCATGATAGACGATAAAGTCCATTGCATGCTTAAGGCGAAAGAATATGAGCAGGATTATTGGGATGGCGACCGGCGTTATGGTTACGGTGGCTATAAATACGACGGGCGTTGGAAATCGGTGGCGGAAAGATTAATTAAGCAGTACAGCCTTACTAAAAGTTCCAAAATTTTAGACGTCGGTTGCGGCAAGGCGCATCTTCTCTATGAATTGCAGCAACTTTTACCTGGTATCGAACTTCATGGTTTTGATATTTCACAGCACGGCCTGGCCGACGCACCACAGCCCATTAAAAAG
>JAHFGF010000244.1 GCA_023247595.1 Candidatus Omnitrophota bacterium | reverse complement strand
GCTTGATCAGCCGGCAACGATGAAAGAATTTGGTCGTCGGTTAACTTCCATGAAACAACAATTGCAAGGGCTGATAACACAATGGAAAAGCCAGGGCGCAACCATTGCAGGATATGGAGCAGCGCGCAGCGGTCCCACAATTATTGCACAGCTGGATCTTGGAGACGCGATCAGTTACATCTTTGATGATCATCCTCAGAAAGTTAATAAATTTACTCCGGGTCATAATATTCCCGTACTTCCGACAGCAGAACTTTATAAGCGGATGCCGGATTATGTTGTCATTTTAGCGTGGATTCATGCACAGAGAATTATCGAAAGCAATCGTAAGTACCTTGACAATGGCGGGCATTTTGTTGTGTGCATCCCTGATATCCAGGTGGTGAGTGCAGAGCAGATTGCGGGTAAAGGGGTCATCAATGTCTAGAGCAACTGCTAAACCTGTTAGGCTAGGGTTTATTGGCGCTGGATTTATCGGTCAACTGGCGCACGTGATGAATTATGTCGAAATTGCAAACTGTCAAATTGTTGCGCTTGCCGAATATCGGCCTATGTTACGTCGCAAGTTGGCAGAGCGCTACGGCATTCCTCGAACGTATGCATCACATCACGAATTATTGAAAGACCCTGAGGTAGATGCGGTGGTTGTTGTGACGCCCAGACGGTATACAGCTCCCATTGCCTTAGATTGTCTTCGGGCAGGCAAGCATGTCATAACGGAAAAACCGATGGCAGGTACGCTTAAACAGGGTGAGCTTCTGGTCGATGCCGCTAGGGCAAAAAATCTTCATTATACCGTCGGACATATGAGAAGGTACGATGAAGGCGTTCAGTTAGGAAAGAAACTTCTCGATGAGCTCGTAGCTTCCCAAGAAATAGGACCGGTGATTTTCGCGCGGGCGCATTGTTATATGGGAAATTCTTTTTGCAGTATTGACGGCCATATCAAAACAGATGAAAAGACAGATTATCCTGATGAGGGTTGGCCGATTGCGCCCGATTGGCTTTCGGCGGAACTGTCTTCTGAATATGCGATGTTTTTGAATGTGTATTCTCACAACACGAATTTGCTGCGCTATTTATTTAATAAAACTCCATCGGTGGAATACGCCTGGTTACAATCTCCAGCAGGACAAATAGCTGTTTTAAACTTTGGGGATTTTGTTGCTTCATTGGAAGCAGCCAATGCCGTCAATCAAAATTGGGATGAAACAACAGATATTTATTTTGCCAAGGGCCATTTGAGCATCCGGACATTCCCGGCATTTTTAAGAAATATCCCAGCTCAAGTGACCCTGTATAAGGGTACGGATAAACATGAAACATTTTCTTCCAATTGCAATTGGACCTGGGCCTTTCGCCGGCAGGCCCAGGCGTTTGTCGATGACATTTTAAACGGCCGCGAATCCATCAGTTCAGGAAAAGATTCCTTGGAAGATTTACGCCTTATTGAGAATATTTGGCTTAAGGAACTTGATCGACGACAGGCCACGAAATCTAGGCAAACCGTTGGGAAAGAGGATGTGGGCTTACTGAAATGAAGAAATGTTATCTTTGTGAAAAATTGGCGGTGACTGAATTAATTGATTTTGGGAATCAGCCGGTCGCCCATCGGTTCTTAAAGTCAAAAGACGAAAAAGAATTTTTAGGCCCTATGGTGTTAGGGCAATGTCAACACTGCGCTTTAGTCCAACAATTGGACCCAATGCCGGTGAGTGAATTGAAACCCAGGTTTGGGTGGTTGACGCGAAGCGAGCCAGAGAGGCACTTGGATGACCTGGTTCAGACGATCATTCGTCTACCAGGAATAACAGTAGATTCTAAAATTTGGGGAGTTTGTTGGAAAGAAGATACAACTTTGCAGAGGCTTAATAGATTGGGTTATTCCAATACCCATCGTTTGCAGTTGGATGCGGATTTAGGCATTAAAGACCCGCTGGCGGATGTTGAAACAGTACAGGAAAGGTTTACATTGAAGCAGTCGGCAGAGATTGTGAAGAGAAGAGGAAAAACGGACATTGTCATCGCGCGACATTTGATTGAACACGCCTTTGATGTGAAAGAATTTTTAAAAGCCATAAAAAATTTACTAAATCCGGATGGGTATTTGATTCTTGAAATTCCTGACTGCCAACGCTCGATGGATTATTGCGATTATACGACCATTTGGGAAGAGCATATTCTTTATTTTACGCTGGAGACGTTTAAAGCGACATTTGCGTATGGAGGATTTTTTCTGGTTGATTTTATAAAAGAAGAGTACCCTTTGGAAAATTCTTACATCGGAATTGCACGGATTAATGACGATGTAGAAGTTAAACCGCTGGATGCGTTGGTTTTGAATCAGGAAATTGATCGTGCAAGAAATTTTGCAAGCCATTTAAGCGTTAAAAGTAAAGAAATGAAAGAATACCTTACTGATTATAAAAGTCATCACGGTAAAATAGCCATTGTTGGGGCGGCCCATATGTGTTGCGCCTTTGTTAATTTACTCAATCTTAAAGATTGTATTGAATTTGCCGTCGATGATAATCCGAATAAAAAAGGAATGTTTTTGCC
>JAHFGF010000243.1 GCA_023247595.1 Candidatus Omnitrophota bacterium | reverse complement strand
AAGAAATGTCGTAACCGCCGCCATTCCTGAACGGAAGGTAATATATCGAAAAATATTTAGATAAGAATAAACATCCCTTAACTCCGTTAAAAAATAAAACATGAATTAATCCTTACGAATCTTTGATTAACTGATAAACAATTGTTTCCATCTTCATACGACGAGACCCCTTAATTAGGGCAACGTCCCCCTTGTGCAACAAATTACCCAAACGGTTCTTTAAAACATTCATGTCGGTAAAATGAAAAACACCCAATTGCGGCCTGCGGGCCCGCGCGCGATCCGAAATCCAACGCGCCTGTTCTCCGATCGTCATTAAAACATCAACGCCTGATTCAGCAATGCATTCACCGATTTGAACATGCAATGCTTTTGATTTCTCCCCAAGCTCCAACATATCGGCGCAAACAAAAATCCGCCGTCCCTTGGCCGGATAATCTTGAAGCATGGCAACAGCACTGCGCATGGAAACAGGATTGGCATTATAGGTGTCGTTAATCACCACCCGTCCATTTTTCTTAAAAACTTCCTGCCTGCCGCTGGAAAAACGAAACTTGCCTAATGCCTCTTGGATAGAACTATAGGGAACCTTCAACAATTTCGCGCAGATGATAGACGCTAACGCATTATAAGTCATCTGCAATGAAAATGTTTTCAGGAAATAAATTTTTCTATGCAGGCTGAATTGCAGCCCCTTGGATGAATCGAGCCTGACACCTTCCGCCTGATTCAATGATTCTGTTTTTATAGAAAAAGGCGTCTGACTACCGGAAAACTTTTCATGAAATATCTTCTGCAGCTGCGTGTCATCCGCGTTAAAAATAATAAAACCATTCGAAGGGATCGCTTTAGCTAACTTGATTTTCTCGTCGTAAACCCCGTTCAAATTTTTTAACTTCTCCAGATGCGATTCGCCGATATTGGTCAAAACCGCGATAGTTGGACAGGCAATCTCCGCTAACCAGGGAATATCGCCAGGTTGATTGGTTCCCATTTCAATGACGGCCGCCTTGTGCTTTTGATTTAATTTCAACAACGTCAACGGAACACCGATATGATTATTCTGCGTGCCCGGATTAGCCAGGACATTAAATTTTTTCTTCAAGACCGCGGCAATCATTTCCTTGGCAGTTGTTTTACCCGCGCTGCCGGTAATAGCGACAACTGGAATGTTAAATCTTTGCCGATGAAATTTTGCCAAATGACCCAACGCGCGCGTGGTGTCCTTGACGAGAATAACCGCTGATCGAGGAAAACTAATTTTAACGGGTTTATGCACTAAAAAAAATCGATGCCCCTTTTCTTCGACCTTCTGAATAAAATCATGCCCGTCAAAATTGTCACCTTTGATGGCAATAAAAAGCTGTCCCTTCTTTATTGATCGAGAATCAATACTCACACCACTGATGCGCGCGGCACCGCCGCCCGTCAAAAGCTTTCCGCCTGTTGCTTTTAATATGTCATCTATGGTAAACATCATTTGGTTTTAAAATATTCCCGGATAACATCACGTTCATCATAGTCAATCGTTCGGTCTTTGAATATCTGATATGTTTCATGGCCTTTGCCGGCAATTAAAACCACATCCCCGGCGCAAGCCATCGACAAGGCCCTGTTAATTGCCTCAGTTCTATCAACAACCACTTCATAATTATTATTCGAAAACCCTTCAGTTATTTCTTTAATGATAGCCTCTGGCGATTCACTGCGCGGATTATCCGTCGTGACAATAGAATAGTCAGCCAGTTCACAAGCGGCCTTGCCCATCTTCGGACGCTTGGTCCGGTCGCGGTCGCCGCCGCATCCGAAAACATTAATAATTCTGGACTTGCCTGTCATGCGCAAGGCCTGCAAAACATTTTTCAAACCATCTTCAGTATGCGCATAATCAATAAAAACAAAAAAATCCCGGCCGCAATCCACCTTTTCAAGCCTTCCGGGAATAAGCGGAACCTGCTCAATACCTTTCTTAATCGTTTCCAACGGAATTCCATCCGCCAATCCGGCGCCGACAGCAGCCAAAATATTATAGACATTGTGCATGCCGATTAACCGGGTCAATAAAGAAAAACTGCCCGTCGGAGTTTCAATATCCATACTTGAGCCGTTAAAATCAAAATGCACGTGATCGGCTTTAATGCGCGACGTTGGATTCAATCCGTAGGTATAAACGCGCGCTTCCGTTAAATCCAAAAGTTTTTGGCCATACACATCATCCGCGTTAATCACCGCGACCGAATTTCGCGACAAATTTTTAAATAAAAGCGATTTAGCGCGGAAATACTCATCCATAGTTTTATGGTAGTCCAGATGGTCCCCTGTTAAATTAGTAAAAATAGCAACTCGAAATTGAATCAAGTCCACCCGCCCCTGCACTAAGGCGTGGGAAGAAACTTCCATGAAAGAATAATCCACCCGTTCGGATGACAATTGCGCCAGAAATTTTTGATTATCTAAAAATGAAGGCGTTGTGTTCTTGGAAGGAAAAATTTTTGACCCCACCCGGTAGTTGATGGTTCCCACCACAGCGCACTCTTTCTGATATTGCCGGGCAATGGAC
>JAHFGF010000072.1 GCA_023247595.1 Candidatus Omnitrophota bacterium | reverse complement strand
AACTGTATGTGGAATTATCCCAGGTCTTTCAATTTGCTTTTCCCAGTAAGGACTTCACCATTACCGACACTTGGGTTAAAGATCAATTAGAGCTTCCCAAAGATCAGGAAGAATTTAGTTTTCTGGATATTGCCTTAAGCGCAGAAAAATTACAAAGCGTTATGAGTGGTATCCAGAAAAAAGATGAGCATATTTGGACCAGCCAGGAAAAAAATATTGTCGAATTGGTGGCAAATTTATATCATTTCTCGACGGCGTATAAAGATTTACCGCTGGCCATTGTTCCGGCCACAGATTCATCCCGCCTTTGGTTAAGCCCTTGGGATGCAATCAGCCGCAATTTTCAAAACGAAGAAACCCGTCAGGAATTAAATTTTTTGCGCAACATCATGGTGTCGTATTGGAACGGCGAACAAATCCATTTGGATGTCAACGCGCGGTTATATCTGCAGGCCATCAAAGACCGGCTGGATAAAAATCCGGATCGTCTGATACGCCGTTTGGATTTGGAATTGGTTTATAACCACGGAGATTTTTTTCTTTATTCGAAGATTTTTTATTTGTTCGCGTTTTTATGCTTTTTGTTTTCGCTGATATCCGATAAGAAATGGCTGTATCAGTGGGGGGTGGGTTTGGTTGCGGCTGGCTTTATCCCTCATCTGATTGCGATTATCATGCGCGTCATCATTCTGCAAAGGCCGCCAGTTTCGACGCTGTATGAAACGTTTATCTTTGTCTCGTTTGTCGTGGTTGTCTTGGGGCTTCTTATCGAATTCTTCAGCCGCAATTGGCTGGGGTTGGTGACGGCAAGCGTGGGTGGATTTATTGTTTTGATGATCGCGGCTAAATACAGCGCCGAAGGCGATACGCTTAAGATGCTGATCGCGGTTTTGAATTCTAATTTTTGGCTGAGCACGCATGTGATTTCCATCACCGCAGGCTATGGGAGCGCGTGCGCCGCGGGCATTCTGGGCCATGTGTATTTGCTGCAGGCGTTTTTTAAAAAACAAAATGCAAAATTGTTGGATTCAACGTTTCGCGTCTTGATGGGAATCTTGGGGCTCGCGTTAACGCTAACTTTTCTTGGAACCAATTTGGGAGGCATTTGGGCGGATCAGTCCTGGGGACGTTTTTGGGGATGGGATCCGAAAGAAAACGGCGCGTTGATGATTGTGCTTTGGACTGCCATGTTGTTTCATGCCAAGATAGCCCAGTGGATTGGACCAAAGGGTATGGCCGTCGGAGCTGTTTTTGGTACGGTGGTCGTGGTGTGGGCCTGGTTTGGCGTGAATTTGTTAAGCATCGGACTGCATTCCTATGGTTTTACATCCGGCGTTGCCACCGGTGTCGGAGTTTATGTCGCCTTTGAAATTATTTTTATCGCGGTGTTTTTATTTTTATTGAAGAAGAAATAGCTCGGTGTGACATCCAAGATTTTATAAGGATTAGTATTTATGGTTTCTGTCAAACAGGCGCACGCGATCGTTTTAAAACAAGCTTCACTCATTGAAGTTGAAACGATTCCTTTGGAACATGCTCACGGACGAATCCTTCGGGAATCTTTAATCTGCGACCGCCCTCAACCCGCGTTTGATAAATCAACCATGGACGGCATTGCTGTTTCATCGCTCGCGTTTCAAAAAGGGGTAAGAACGTTTAACATCAAAGGCGTGATTCCTGCCGGAATCCGTCCAGGGTCTATGAAAAAGTCAGATGATTGTTTTAAGATCATGACCGGCGCGGTTGTGCCTAAGGGCAGTGATGCGGTGATTCCAATTGAATGTGTTACGATAACCGGTTTAAAAGCGGTTGTGTCCGATGTTAAGGATTTAAAATCTGGTTGGAACATTCGATGGAAAGGGCAGCATTGTTCAAAAAATACAGTTCTCGTTAATCCGGGCTGCAGGCTTTTAGCGCATCATGTGGCTACAGCCGCGTCCGTTGGAAAGACTTTGATCAAGGTATCTAAAAAGCCGTTGATTGCTATTCTGTCGACTGGAGATGAATTAGTCGATATCCGGAAAAAAAATATTAAACCCTATCATGTGCGTTTGTCGAACGCGCATGGGCTTGAAGCGTTGATTCAGGGTTCTGGTCTTGGAAAAACACAGTCATTTCATCTGGCGGATAATCCGAAGATTATTCGTCAAGAACTTAAGAAAATATTAACTCGCTTTGATGTCGTGATTTTAAGCGGCGGCGTATCTATGGGGGATTTTGATTATGTTCCCAGCGTTTTAAACGAATTGAAAGTCCGTATGCTTTTTCATAAGGTTTCCCAAAAACCTGGAAAACCGTTTTGGTTTGGCCGGAATCGAAACGGGAAAATTGTCTTTGCCTTGCCGGGCAATCCGGTCTCAACGCAGATGTGTTCCTATCGGTATGTTTTGCCGTTTCTCAAAAAAAGAGCGGGTTTACAGGATGCGCAGCAGCACGCGCTCTTGGGGCAGGATATTGAGAACACATCGGATTTAACCCAGTTTGTTCCTGTTAAAATTTCTTTTAACCCTCGCATGCAGCGTATTGCCATGCCTGTGTCCACCGGAGGCTCAGGAGATTTTGCCGCTATATCTCAGACGGATGGATTTGTTGAATTGCCGTCTGGATTTCAAGGTGGTTTGAAACGTGCGCCTGTTTCGTTTTTTAGCTGGGGATATGAATGACGAATCCCAATCAAAATTTATTTGGTTTAGTGCTAGCCGGCGGTAAAAGTTCGCGGATGGGAAAAGATAAGTCAGCGATCATTTACCAGGACAAGCCCCAATTGCAGGTTGCCTATGAATTGCTGGTGCCTTTGTGTTCAAAAGTTTTTATCTCCAGCCGGCAAGGGCAGGAGCTCATACCGCCTTGCCAGGGATATCCGCGCATCGACGATGATTCTGAGTTTGAAGGCAAGGGGCCTTTAAGCGGCATCCTTTCGGCGATGAACAAATATCCTGACGTCTCGTGGCTGTTGTTGGCCTGTGACTTGCCGTTTATCACGCCAAAAACCATTGAATATCTTTTGGCTAATCGCAATGCTCACGCGTTGGCAACTTCGTACCGCAGTCAATTCGATGGTCTGCCTGAACCGCTATGCGCGGTTTGGGAAAAAGGAAATTTTGAAAAGATTCATGCGTTTTTTTTAAAAGGAATTCATTGCCCCCGTAAAATATTAATCCAATCCAATGCGCATGTCTTGGCGCAGCAATCTGAAAATGAACTTAATAATATCAATAACCTAGACGAGCAAAGCTGGGCGATTGAGTTTTTTAAAAAAGGTAAACGTAATCATTAATCCGTTTTAGGAAGTTTTTTATGACGAACGATAATTCCTATGATTTGATTGAATGTCCATATGTAATTTGTTATAGTCGAACCATTCAATCGTTTATTATTCTTTGAAGTTAACCAGTAAAAGTATTGAGTCAGTTTTTTATGTTCATCATTGGTCTGAACCACAAAACAGCTCCTATCGAAATCAGGGAAAAGTTTTACCTGAATCCTCTGCAGCAGGATCTGTTATTAAGTGAACTTAAGAATCAACCCGGAGTCGCGGAAGCGTTTGTGCTCTCAACATGTAATCGCATTGAGGTGTATATCAAGCGTGTTGATAGGTCATGCGAAATAGATTTTATCATTCCTCTCATATCAAAAATTAAAAAAACGGCGTTCGATTTTGATTTTCGTAAATATTTATATGTTTATGAAGACAATCAGGCGTTGGACCATCTGATGCGCGTGACAACTGGTATTGATTCGCTTGTCCTCGGAGAAAAACAGATCTTAGGGCAGGTCAAGACCGCTGTTGACAAGGCGCGTTCAGCTGGAATGATGTCGAAATATTTTAATATTTTAACCAACATCGTCATTAGAGCCGGTAAAAAAGCCCAAAATGAAACTGATATCAGCTGCGGAGGCTCATCGATCAGCTGGGCGGCCATCAACATGGCGGAAGAACAGCTGGAAACGCTCAAAGAAAAATCCATTTTAGTCATCGGCGCTGGAAAAATGGGAGAGCTGGCCTTGGCGCAGATTCACAACAAAGGGGCGGATAAAATTTATTTGATGAACCGGACCGGAGAAAAAGCAGATGCCTTGGCTGAAAAATTCTCAGGCATTCCTGTTTCATTTATGGATATTAAAGATACCTTAATTGAAGTGGATGTCTGCATCTGCTCGGTCGGCGCGCCGCACTACATTTTGGATAAGTCGATGGTGGAAGCCATTATGTCCAAAAGAGGAAATCGCAAATTGCTGCTGATTGATATTTCAATGCCAAGAAATATCGACCCACTTGCGGCCTCGGTTAAAGACGTTTTATTATTTTCTATCGATGACTTAGACAAGGTTGTTGGAGAAAATATGCGCCGGCGGCAATCCGCCATTGCGCAGGTTGAGAGCATCATCACGCAAAAAGTCGCGGAATTTCACGACAAGTGGAAGAAAATTGAAAATTGTTCCCAGACAGATTATTTTGAAGTTTCTGAATTTGAAAAAGAAATGATTTAATTAAAGGGATGCTCAATGATTGATAAAGTCGTGTTCATCGGTTATGCCTTATTCATGCTGGTAGGCGGTTATTTCGGCTGGAAAAAAGGCAGCAGTGTATCCTTGATGGCTGGGATTGGTTCATCAGTCATGATGCTTTTAGGGGTTTGGTTAATGACCATTAATCCTAAGGGCGCGTATATTTTTCTTTCCTGTGTAACGGGGATTTTGTCCGTTGTTTTTCTCATCAGACTTTTGAAAACGCAAAGTTTTATGCCGTCAGGAATGCTGCTCATCATCACCGTGGCGGTGGCTATTTTTACCGTCCTTCGGTTAATTCGGCATTCCGTCTGAAATGGGTTTGACCGATCAATCAGAAAAAAACAGAAGTCAGCAAAAGCGATTGTTGTCAGGATCATCTTGGAATATTTTAGGAGTGGTCTTGGGCTGTTCGTTTGCCGGATATTTTTTGGGCGCCAAATGGGGAGACCGGGCAACAGGAACAATGATAGGAGCGGGCGTAGGGCTCATTTATGTTGTGTATGCCGTCTGGCAAATGGTCCGGGATAATTCCAATAAAACTTGAATGTTACTCGATGAAATAAAATCCGTTTTTTTTAATGCGCTGATTGTCTTTATCCATTAATATGGGAACAATTTACAATTCATTAAAATAATTATCTTTCATAGGTGTGGATTTTCTTATGAGTCAGCCGACCGCTCACGAACCTTTTCAAATTGATCAATACATGATGCACCATGTGCTCAACTCGCAGGAGTGGCACATCCCGTTCCTGCCGACCATACATCTTCCTAAATATCTTAGTCTGCACGGCGTAATGGTTTTGTTATGCGCTGCTTTATTGATCGTTTTATTTTGTTTGATTTATGACAAAAAACGGCGGGTCCCCACCGGTTTAACTAATGCGCTTGAAGCTGTTGTCCAGTTTATCCGCGATGAAATCGCTATTCGAAATTTGGGAGAAGAAGACGGGAACAGGTTTACTCCGCTATTGTGCACGTTTTTTTTCTTTATCCTTGGTTTGAATTTATTGGGAATGATTCCGATTTTTTCAACGGCAACAGCCAACGTGAATGTCACAGGTGCGTTGGCGTTTTTCATTTTTTTGTTTTTGACCATTGGAACGATAGTTCGAAACGGAATCGGCGGGTTTGCGAAAGCCCTTTCGCCTTCGGGTGTTCCTATTTTTATTTTACCGATTATTTTTCTTCTTGAACTGATTGGAATTTTAATTAAGCCGAGTGCGCTCATGATTCGTCTTTTTGCCAACATGCTGGCAGGTCATATGGTCATCCTTTCTCTATTAGGGCTAGTTGTTATGTTGGGCGCCTTTGCGCTGCCCGTAGTTGTGTTGGCAGTTGGAGTATCCGCCCTTGAAGTATTTGTTGCTTTTTTGCAGGCATATATTTTTACTCTTTTGTCCGCGGTATTTATTGGACAGATGTATCATCCGGAACATTGATAGACAACTTGATATTAAATCGGTGGCTTAAAAAATTCATGCCATCTACAAAATGAAAGGGAATCACATGGAACAAACCACATTACATTTAGGACAATTATCAGCTGGCATGGGTGCCGGTCTGGTCGCGATTGGGGTCGGTATTGGAGTAGGGCAGGTTGTTTCCGCCGCTGTTAACGGAATCGCCCGTCAGCCGGAGGCTTCGAATAAAATCCAGTCCGTTATGTTTATCGGCGCGGCCCTCATTGAAGGGGTTGCTCTTTTCTGCGCTGTTCTTTGTTTCTTGGCCCTTAAATCATAAGAGAAAACATGGATCAAACAAATACTCTATTAGAATCACAAGTTCAAGAGCATGCTCCAGAGGCTAAGCCGGATATTTTTGCGCCGGATATGATCATGCTTGTGTTGACCTGGGTTACTTTCTTGTCGCTGTTGTTTATTCTACAGAAGTTTGCCTGGAAACCGATTTTATCCGCTCTGCAGAATCGGGAAAAAACAATCAAAGATTCTTTGACCCAGGCGGATCAGATTAAGAAAGAACTGTCCGATGTTCAGGCGTCCAAAGAAAAAGTTCTTAGTGATGCCCGTCTAAACGCCCAGTCTATAGTGGATGAGGCGCGTAAAAAAGCTGTTGATTTAGCCAAAGGCATTGAAGAGCGGGCCAAACATCAGGCTCAAGAAATTGTTCAAACGGCTCATCAGGAAATTGTCGGTGAACGCCAGAGGGCCGAGGCCTCTTTGAAAAGGGAAAGTGTTTCCTTGGCTGTTGACTTGGCAACCAAACTTATTCAAGCCAATCTGGATAAGTCTAAATCGGATAAGCTGATTGAACAATATCTATTAGGGGAATTTAAGCATGATCGACGTCAAAGTCGCTAAAAGGTATGCCAACGCGCTTTTTTTAATATCCAAAGAACAAAAAACTCTGGATGCTGTTTCCGAGGATTTAAAGGCTTTGGCTCAATGTCTTGAGCTATCCGCCGACATGCGGCTCTTTATCCGAAATCCTATTTTTAAAAAAGAAGAGCGTGTGCAGTTGCTTACTAATGTTTTTAAAAACAGTCTTCATCCGTCGGTTTTAAATTTTTTAATGTTTTTAGTCGATAAAAATAGGCTGAATTTATTAGGCGATGTGATCACTATGTTCCATGATTTATTCATGCAGCATCACAATATCCAGGAAGTTTATTTGTCGACGGAACGGGAGATGGATGAAGGGATGCTTCAAAGTTTAATAAAGAAATTGTCCGAGTGGTCGGGCAAGAAAATCCAGACCCATGTTCGTGTTGACCCTGGTCTTTTAGGCGGGTTTAAATTAAATACGGGCGATGTGGTCTATGACGCGTCGCTGAAAACGCAGTTAAGAAGATTTCAAGAAAGTGTTGTTTCAACGGTTTAAGGAAGGTTAAACGTTATGACTATCAAACCAGAAGAAATATCTTCCATATTAAAGAAACAGTTGGAGAGTTTTTCGGCGAAAATTGAAACCTATGAATCCGGCGTTGTTTTGAGCGTCGGCGATGGAATTGCCCGTGTTCATGGTCTTTCCCGAGTTATGGCGGGCGAGCTTGTTGAGTTCGGCAACGGCATCCGCGGCATGGCCCTGAACTTGGAAGAAGATAATGTTGGGGTCGCGATTTTCGGCAAGGATACGGAAATTAAGGAAAGCGATGAAGTCAAACGTACCGGTAAAATCGCTTCGGTCGGTGTCGGCGAGCAACTCTGCGGCCGAATTGTCGACGCGCTCGGTAACGCTATCGACGGCAAGCCGGCGATTAAAGCAACGGAATTTCGTCCGATTGAAGTGAAAGCTCCGGGCATCATCGACCGCAAAAATGTTCACGAACCCATGCAGACAGGCATTAAAGTCATTGATGCCCTGACGCCCATTGGACGGGGGCAGCGTGAGTTGATTATCGGGGACCGTAAGACCGGTAAGACATCGCTTGCTATAGATGCCATTATTAATCAAAAGGGAACTGGTGTTCGATGTTTTTACGTCGCTATCGGCCAAAAACGTTCAACCGTCGTGCAGGTTTATGAAAAGCTCCGTAAGTTCGGCGCTATGGAATACACCACGATTGTGGCGGCAACGGCTTCTGATCCTGCTCCGATGCAGTTTTTAGCGCCGTATTCCGGAACCGCAATGGCGGAATATTATCGCGACAACGGCAAGCA
>JAHFGF010000071.1 GCA_023247595.1 Candidatus Omnitrophota bacterium | reverse complement strand
AAAATCATCGATCCAGGTGATTTCATTTTCAAAGGCCGAATGACCGTTCGAGCGCATGACCTTGACAATGCCTTGGGTTTTATCAAAAAACCCGATATCCGTGCGGCCGTCGGTGTTGTAGTCCATGACCAAGGGCTCTTTGCCGGTGCCGAAATTACTTGCCCACGTCCCCGCATCGACAAATTCCCGGCCGTTATTCAAAGCGACCCGCCATTCGCCGCTTCCTTTATTAAAGGTAAGAATGTCGGTCAAGCCATCGCCGTTAAAGTCCCCGGCAAATTCTGTATCGCCGCCGCTAAAACCCGAAATCCAGGGTGAAGGCTGCGGTTCAAAAATATCTTCCTCCTCATCCTGACTGATGGAAATACGCTTGGATAAAGCCACATACCACGCGCCCGTGCTTTGTTTGTAATAACCGACGTCCAGGCGTCCGTCGCCGTTAAAATCTCCCGTGAGAGGCTTTTCCCCATTGCCGAATGATCCGCTATTTTGAATCCAGTTACGGGCGTTAACCGTGTCAAATCCATTGCCCGTCGATAAAGCGACAATCCACTGGCCATTTTTAAATTTACACAAATCCGTCAGCCCGTCGCCGTTAAAGTCCGCCAAAAGCGGCGCGTCATCTTTGGTCAAAAATCCCGAAGCCCAAACTTGCGCCGGCGCGAAACTGTAATTAGCCGATAACGAAACCTGCAGATCATTGTTATCTTGATTAAGGTAGGCCAGATCGGTAATGCCATCGCCGTTAAAGTCTCCTGTCAATTGGGGCTTGATGAACTGCTTGCTCGTCATCAGAGTGGCACCCAACTCCGCGGCGATTTGCGTGTAAATATTAAAACCAAACGAATCGTTTTGATTGTATCCGGTAAACTCCAGTAAATTGTAGCCTTGCTGAAAATCAAAGGTGGTCTGAGAAGGCGAGGATTGGAACTGGTATCCGGCGATCTTTCCATTTAAATACGCGGCCCAGACCGCTCCCGGAGAATCAAAATTAATGTTAACCGGCGAGGGATCGTAAGCGAAATATAAATACGTGTAAATATGAAACTGCCAATCACGGGCGCCGGTCAAGCTGATCGCGCCATTGTCGGAGACATTCCATCTCACATCCCCATCCTGACCCGAGCGCGATGTATGGGTATCGCCAAAATTGACTTTCGTTCCATTGCCCGTGCCATTAGCCACCGCCCCGACAAACGAACCATCGGGTAAAAGAATCGATTCATTCGAACCGAAGAGATCCGCCCCTGCCACGCGGATATTCCAGAGGTTGTCGCCTAATTGGCCCGGATTATTGCTCCAAAGTTCAAACTGCGGCTCGTCCTGCTGATAGGTAAATTTTTTATCAGGAAGTTTATTGCTGGCTGATTTGTCCTGTTGGCCGCCGGTTCCATATTCCTCGACGGTTGTCAGAAGTGAACGGTTGGTCAGACTGCTTGTTTGATAATCCAAGACATATTCACGCGCGGTCTGATTGCTCACCGTGGCTTTGATCGATTTTAAACGTTTGGTTGTTAAAATTTCCGCGCCCGAGGCGAAACTGGACAAAATATCGGGACGATTATCCGATTCCAGTGTAAATGCAACGATGTGCGTGGGCTGCTCCGTCAACGTTTCGGAACTTAAATCATACCAGCCGGCGTAACGAATCTGTTTTAAATACACTTCGGCGTATTTCTGCGACGGATTAAGCGCGCCGCCATCTTTATCCTGGTAGATAAAATCCATGTAATTGCCGTTGGTGTCGACGACCGAATCAATCCGCCATTGAAAAATTTGATCCTGGCCTTGCGTATTCACGACCGCGCGCGAGGCATTGTTTCGTCCAAAGATATAGCGGGTCCCGCTTTTATCGTAAATCGTCCAGACTTTACTTTGGGCGTCGCGGATAATTTTCATAAATTGGCCTTCATCCATGGCGCGGTATTCGGTTCCCGTGCCGCTGACATCAATTAGTTCTGAATTGACGCCATTAAAGGAAAGGACAAAGTATCCATCTTCGCGTTCAGCTTCAGGTGAATAATCCACCACCCCATTTTTAGTGCTGCGCGTAATCACCCCTTGATCCAGATTCCAGCCTTCGCCAACCCAGTTGTTCCCGCCCTGACTGGAATAGCTTAAGGCAAGCGCCGGCTGCATCCCCTTGCGGCCCGGCGGGACAAAAATGGGAACGGCGGTCGTGGCCGATCCCGTGAAAAGATCCGCCTGAAAGGATTGCGTTTGAGTGGCCGCTAAAGCGCCCTTGGCCGCGCCAAACCCCGAATCCGTCGATCCGGCGGACATCGCGAAGGAAGCGTCCTGAAACGCGATTTCAAAAAAGAAAATCGCCGCGACACCGGCCGCGATCGTCTTACCGAGTTTGGATTTAAATATTTTTCCGTTGTGGCCGAATGTTGTCATTATTTTCTCCAAATTATAAACCGTTCGGTAGGCGCACCCTTTAGTGCACATGTTATCGCACCCTAAAGGGTGCGCCTACTATATTCTCAAAAGACCATTGAGAAGATTAAAATATTCGGTGTGTGCGGTTTGATTTATGCACACCCTTCATTTAATTAATGGTCTTTTAAGGGTCTGTGATCATAAAATATATGCTCTTATTTAAACAAATCCAAAAATTTCTAACAGTTGTAGTCTGTCCACTATCCCCCCTGACATACAATTGACACAAATCTCCTGCCTTCCATCCCCCAATATCCTCAGAATAGGTTTGATAACTTGGATTAGAAGTTTGTTGCAATGTACCTACTCGAACTCCATTCCTATAAATTTGGCTAAGACCATATCTTCCTGTCCCATGCATATCAAACTTAATTCTAAGAGTTCCTTCTAGAGGTACATATATCTCTTTGATTTTTTCCCATTCGGTTGGTGAAACATTCGTTTCTTCATCATCTGCACGAGCCACTGGGGAATCTCCTGCTTCAGCGATAAATAGGATTTTAATTTTTTCATCGATAACATTATATATTTCATCTAAATCTTCTCCATCCACTTTATCCGCATCGAGGCCACTGCCAGAGCCCTGCGGTGAAATTGAACTCGGCGGCTGGACGCCGGTGTGATTAGCGCGATCCAATAATTGGCTCGCCTCTTTGCCATCCACTTTATCCGCGTTGAGTCCGCTGCCTTGATCTTGAGGAATGGAATTTAAGGGAACCTTAGCACTTGAATCAAGCGGCAGCAATGTGTTGGCTGTTGGAGTGCTCGACGCATGAAAACCATCCACCGTGTCCGCGTTAAAGTTTCCTCCCGGGCCCTGCTGGATGTCCAGCACACTCTGCGGGAATTTCCCTTGAGCGTTTAAAGGAAGAATCTTATTTGCCTGGGCGGTTGTCGAAGCGGGGATTCCATTGACTGTGCTGGTATTAATAGAGTAAGCGCTCGAGGCAATCTGCTGGCGCGGTGTCATTTCCCCATCGTCATCGACTTCAATCGAGAGCCAATAGGATTGATTAAACGTTAACGCGGGAGCCGCTGTTCCCACATCCAAAAGTACCGCGAAATTTCCTTTCGTTACAGCCACGGGATTAAAACTCTCCTGCCACAACAAATTCCCCTGCACCTGCGCGTCGTAGAGCCGGAAACTTAATTTGTGACTGCCGTCGAGCGGAATCCCCTGGCCGTCATTGACCTGGCCCTGGTAATGAAGAAGTTTGGGGACATCCGCATAGCCAAACACTGCTGACAAAAGTAAAAAAATTGTTAAAAATATTCTTTTCATACTTTACCTCCCCGGCCGAAATCCGATCGGCATTTTTGGTTTCTCGGGTGGTGGTTCCATTAACTTACGAATGGCTCCTAAAATAGCTTGAATTTCATGATCGTGTTTATCCATATTAGCTTCCAATAATTTTAATCTATAATTTAACTCTTTGTGAGATAATATAAACTGTCTTAATTTAACAAATGCACGCATAATAACGATATTAGCCTGAATTGCTCTTTCCGTATTTAAAACCGAAGAAAGCATGGCAACACCCTGTTCTGTAAAAACATACGGATGATGACCTCCTAAATGTTTCCTTGATGGTATCGCATTTTGCGATACCATCAAATTAATTTCTTCATCATTTAATTGAAGCATAAAATCATCTGGGAATCGCTGTATATTTCTTTTAACTTGCTCACGTAAGCGAATGGGTTTTATCCCGTAAAGGACAGCCAGATCTTTATCGAGCATGACTTTATGTCCTCGAATTAAAAAAATCTTCCGTTCGATAATTTCTAACGCGATCAATTTATTCATCATTACAAATCTTTCTATTAAAACCAGTGACAATTTGTCACCCGTTCCTTCATATCCAACTCATTCTTTAAGGTCACAATTTGTGACCTTAAAGAATTGGATGTCGCAGATTGCGACTTCAAGGTTGAACGCAACCTAAAGGTTGCGGCTACCATCCCTCACGGCACAGCAATCGGCTGTTTTAAAATAAACACACGGATATCTTTATACGCCTGGCCGCCGACAGGGTCTTTGACTTCGACGACCACATGCTTTCTGCCAAAGGCATCCGGCGGGACATTCCATACGTAATCGACGTCCGCGCTCCAATTCTGAACAATCTGCCCGTCGATCGTGAAACGGTATTGAAGCGTGTCGCCGTCCTGATCCTCCGCCGTCACCGCGATATTGATTCCGTTTGTCCCTTGATAAATCTTGCTTAAATCCAAAAGACTCACATTCGTAATCTTCGGTACCGAGCCGTTAACCCGAATGCCGTCGCTGTAACCGGGTTCACTCTGTGAACCGGCCGCGTTTTTGGTAATCACGGTGAAATAATAAATTTTCCCCTGTTCCAAACTAAGACCTGTCCTGGTAACCTGCGTATTTGTTCCAACGGAGGCAAGCGGCACAATGTCCTGAGCGCCCTTGGCCGTTCCGATGGAATAAAAATTGTCCACAATATCCGTTTCTGAATCATCTGAACTCCATTTAGCGCTTAAAGAGGTTTTAGAATCGGTGGAAACTCCGTCATCAATAACCAACGGCCTCGTGGGCGCGGTTGAATCGTAAAAGATGCCTGCCGAAACGCTGCGGCTGACATTGGCGCTGGCTGAGTCGCTGTCTTTGACATACAAAAGATTGGGGTTGCCTCCAGGGAGTAAATTTTCCGTGAAGCTCCAGCTTGTCGATGGAAAACTGACATCCGCGCGTTTGGCCCCATTGAGCCACAAATAAGTGTTGGACGGCTTTGTTCCAGATAAAACCTGGGTGGCCTGGTTCGTCGGTGAAGTGATGTTATTAAGAGTCGGCGGATTGGGCAGCACGGCTGTTGTCTCACAGCGAACGGAAATAGGATACGGGAACTCTTTTCCCGACGGGCTTGTCGCCACCGCCGTAACCGCGTTCCAGGAATTATTCACAAGAACAACGCCCTGGACAACAAACATTCGATTTTGCACGACCGCATCTTTGATGACCCCATTGGCCTCAACCGTCACCGTTGTTTGATCGTCATCAACCGTTCCTAAAACATCCAGTGTCGTTTGATTAACCTTGGCCCCGTTGGCCGGATAAATAATCTGCACATTGGGGTTTTGTAAATCCAAATAAATGGCACTGCTGACACGCGTGCTTTCGTTGCCGGCTTGGTCTTTAGCGTAAATTTGAAAATTATTTTCTCCTTCATTGAGACTTAAGGCGTAAGTCCAGCTTGGTTGATTGTCTCGAGGAACAATCTCCATCTCCTCGGAATTTTTAATCAGCCAAATGGAACTATCGGCTTCCCTGGTTCCCGAGATTGTTTGAGTCGGACTTTCCGTCGGAGTTTCCACGGGATTAATGGTTGGTCTGGCCGGCGGCGTGACATCCAGGGTGAAATTAACGTCCAATTGGCTGGTATGCTCAAATTGGTCTTTAGCCGTGAGATGAACGGTGGCCGGCCCCTCGGTGACAGGCACATCTTCGGCGGTAAATTCCTCGCCGTTAACGACCGCTTTGATGTCGTCCACATCGACTCCCGTTTGAGTCAAATCATGGACAAGCCCGCGGACATCCAGGAGAAGTTCACTTGGGCTGGCGGTTATGGAAGTTGTGTATAAATAGCCGCCTGAAAGAGAAAAATTTGTGCTCGCCGAATTACCGACGGCTGTCTGCCCAAGAGAACTTTGAACGAGGTCAAAATTTGTGGAGTTTGTCGGCGCGTCCCCACCGCCCGAATCTAAAATTTGGCTGGAAAGGGTAAAATTAAGACCCAGTTTCTTTACCTTTAACTCATCAATCCAGCCGTTCATAAAATTAGTCGTTCCATTCGTGGAACCAATATAGACAGGGCCTGTATAATTCGGTATGGAACTGCTATTCGCGGCCGTGCTTCCTATCTGCGCCCCATTGACAAACATAGACCAACTATTGCCATTTCTTTTCAATTCTATGTCATACCATCTATTTGCGGCCGGAGTCCAAGTGTTCGATATATCGATAATTAAATGCCCGGTTAGATCATAGGCGAGAAAGCGTAAGGAATTCCCTGATTTCATAAACTGCATATAACTTGTGCCGCTCTGAAATTGGCTGAAAAAGGCGGTGTAGGCGGGAATCGTCAAATATCGTACCCAGCACTCAATGGTAAAATCATCTGTTTTAAAATTCCAATCATCGCTGTCAGGAATCGTTAAATAATCACCCGTCCCGTCAAAAAGAGCTGAGGCGCCGCCGGCCTGGCTTTGAGCGGTATCGATTTGCGCGTCGCCATTGGCGGTAATCGTGTGCCGTCCGGTTGAGTCGGTAAAAGTCCTGGCTCCGTCCTGGCCGTCCGCGGAAATCTGGAGCCGCGCGTTAAGATCAACCGCTCCCGCCGCATAAGCGCTTGTTATTAAAAGGATGAAACTCCAGATAAGCACTCGCTTCACTCGTGCCCGCCTTGCCGAGGTAAGGCAGGCACTATCTCCCTTTCCCACAGAGACCTTCGGCTTGCCCCGCCATGGCGGGGGGTCGCATCGTAATTTAGGCCTGCCCGTCCGACAGGCGGGCTTATCTGGTCCCGTTCCCTTTGGGAACCTATTGGCCAGAGGCGGAATCGGAATTTCGCTTTTGAAATTCCGATGCGATAAAATTGTGAAAAAGGATAACCTGTTCATCACCATGATTTTAATTCCCTAACCGTTTATTTCTTCTTCTATTTCTTTCTTCAGTTCCTTTACGGTAGGAAGAATTCCCTTTAATCCCCGATAAGCCCTTAGTCGAGCCGATAGAATTTTCTCTTTAATCTCTTTTAAAAAAGCTGGATAGCCGTCTTTAACCAAACTTTTTCTTATCTTTTCCATAAACTCTCTATTGAGCAAAAGGTAACTGTTTCTTTCTCAGGCAGCCGCAAACTTTAGCGCACCCTAAAGGGTGCGGCTACCGGGTCCGCGCCTCAAGAATCCGCTCCATTTTAAAATGTTAACTTTACCTGCCTGACCGGCAGACAGGCAATGACCAATTTAAAATTCCTTAAATAAGCATCACGTCCCCTGAACTTAGTCATTCGTGACCGAAGGTTGTCATTATTTAACCTCAACTACTTGTGTGGGATTACCACATAACATCTTTGCATTTTGAACATAAATCGAATCCCCCGGATCATCTTTACCAGCAATTTGAACAATATCCCCTTTTTTAACCTGCACGCCTGTTTCTGTGACGATAACAAAGTCATTTGGGTCTGCGGATATCCATGAACGTACCTGTACCCCATTAATATACAAGGCTCCAGCCCCAGGAGCGGAACGGTCTTGTTTCATCTCCCAATCCACAGTTATGATGCCTCCTCTTAACAGCGGAGAAAATTCTTTTAAAATCGTTGGTGTATAACTATTCATTCCATGCCTTGTTGGGGCTGAAGCCTCTACCATTGTCCCATCAATATAATCAGGAAAATTAGCCGCATCAATTTTCGCATCAACCTGGCTATAAATTTCATCCAAATGCTTTCCATCCACTTTATCCGCATCGAGGCCGCTGCCGGAGCCTTGAGGTGAAATGGAACTTGGCGGCTGGACGCCAGTGTGATTGGTGCGATCCAACAATTGGCTCGCTTCTTTCCCATCCACTTTATCCGCGTTGAGTCCGCTGCCCTGGTCTTGAGGAATTGCCGTTAAGGAAACCTTCGCGCTTGAATCAAGCGGCAATAATGTGTTGGCTGTTGGAGTCGCAGAGGCATGAAAACCATCC
>JAHFGF010000249.1 GCA_023247595.1 Candidatus Omnitrophota bacterium | reverse complement strand
TCAAAACGCCATTGATCTTATCAAAAAGAGTCCTGATTCCCGACGGATTATCGTCAGCGCTTGGAATGTGGCGGATATTGACCGCATGGCGCTGCCGCCGTGTCACGCGTTTTTTCAGTTTTATGTGGCCAACGGCCGCCTGGATTGCCAACTTTACCAGCGTTCCGCGGATGTTGCGCTCGGTGTTCCGTTTAATATTGCCAGTTATGCGCTTTTGCTGAGTATGATGGCCGCTGAATGTCGATTGACGCCGGGGGTTTTTGTTCATACGTTGGGGGATGCGCATATTTATTTGAATCATGTCGAAGGTCTCAAATTGCAACTGCAACGCGTTCCCAAATTGCTTCCGCGATTAAAAATCCCGCAAAAGAGTGTGCTTGATTTTCAATTCGACGACATTCAACTGGTCGAATATCAGCATGATGATTTTATAAAATTTCCCATCGCCGTGTAATGAATGTCTCATTTGCCATCATAGTTGCCGTAGATCAAAAATTTGGAATGGGTCAAAAAGGTCTATTGCCGTGGCATCTGCCTGCCGAACTCAAACATTTTAAAGAAGTAACGACCTGTGCAGAACAGTCCCGCAAGAATGTGGTCATCATGGGAAGAAAAACGTGGGAATCTATTCCAGAAAAATTTCGCCCCTTGCCTAATCGGCATAATATTGTTTTGACACGGAATTCAGATTTAGTTTTTCCTCCGGGTGTTTACAAGGCGGAAAATTTAGATCGGGCGTTGGTGTTGGCAAGTGAGGGAGCATTGAAAAATGATCTCGGCAAGATTTTTGTCATTGGCGGAGCTGAGCTTTTTCAATTGGCCATTAAACATCCAGCGTGCCGTAAGATTTATCTAACACGGATTACGACAACCTTTGACTGCGACTGTTTTTTTCCTCCGATTCCTCCCGAATTTAAAGAAACAGAACGATCCCCGATGCATTTCGAGAATAACGTCCAATTCTGTTTTATCACATATAAAAAATAATTTTTTGATGGGGTTTTAGAAAGCGCTTTCTTGGTCTTTTGGGAAAGTTTATAACTATTTGAAAATAGATTGCTTGTGATTGCGCAAGCGCTATTAATTAAACAGAAAGATGTTTTAGAATGTAGTATTGTGTTAAGGATTGATATATACTTTTACCATCGCTCTTAATTTTCGTAACCCTTTGTTTCAAAGGGGGTACAATTTGATAATGGCCAATAGCAGAAATCATCAGACCATTCTCGTTGTTGGGGATGGGGTTACGCATGATGGAATGCTTTCATTAAAATTGGCCTCAAGGGGTTATAAAGTTCTTTCAGCACGCAATGGCCGCGATGCGATCAGTAAATGTCACCTACCCATTGATTTGATTGTCCTAGATTTACTTCTCCCTGATATGAACGGTATGGAAGTTTGCCATTATTTGAAACGAACCGAATTTACCCGCCAGGTTCCGGTGATTGTTTTAAGTGAGCGTTCCTGCGGAGTCGATCAGAAGGTGCAGTGTTTTCAATTGGGGGCGGATGATTTTTTGTGTAAACCATTTGATAATGAGGAATTCTTTGCGCGAATATTCGCGCTATTGCGGCGTCATTACGGTGAAGATGAACAAGTTGAATCTCAACGGCTTGAGTATGTGCATGTCATCCGTGAGATTATTGAAAGAGGTCTCATCGAGCCGACTTTCCAACCAATTTATTTTTTAGATAAGTCGTGTCAGCTTTTTGGGGCGGAAGTTTTAACCCGGCCGCTGGTTCACGGGCCGCTGAGCAATCCGGAACTTCTTTTTGAAATGGCGTTGGATTTGGGATTTTATTACGAGTTGGAGACCTTAGTTTGGAGGAAGGCCTTAGAGGCGCTTCAAAAGGACGTTTCCATTGAGAAGATTTTCTTAAATTGCAGTCCGTATTTAATTCAAGATAAAAAATTTCATGAAGTTCAGAAAATATTTCAGTCTTTTGAGATAGACCCCCAGAATATTTACTTCGAATTGACAGAAAGATCAGCGATTACAAAATATACCTTGTTTTGTGAGAAACTGCAGGAATTTCGTGATGCGGGTTTTAAAGTTGCTGTTGATGACGTTGGGTGTGGATACGCCAGTTTAGAATCAATCATCGAAACAAGACCGGACATCATTAAGATTGACAGGCATATTGTCCACGGAATGACGGTTAATCCTTATAAGAAAAGTATCGTTAAATTTATTGTTTCCTTTTGTTGCGAACATGATATTATTTGTGTTGCTGAAGGGGTTGAAACAGAGGAAGAGTTCAAATTGCTTAAATCGTTGGGAGTAAAGATGTTTCAAGGTTATTATTTTTGTAAACCCAAAGTGCTTGAAACTTCCAATAATTTCAAAACGCATATTGTCTAATCCATTGATCATTTGATAGGTTGGAGTAAAAATGCATCGACATTTTGAAGAAGATTTGCAGTTGTTAAAGGAAAAACTCTTGCGGATGAGCAGTTTAGTCGAGGATTCGATTAATTTATCCATTAAATCTTTAGTTGAACGAGATGCGCAGTTGGCTCAAAAAGTCATCACCTTAGACGATGCGATTGATGCTATTGAAATTGAAGTCGATGAGCTATGCCTAAAACTGCTGGCTCTTCAGCAGCCGCAGGCGCGGGATTTAAGGTTTATTACCGGATCGATGAAAATTGTCAATGATTTGGAGCGTATGGGAGATTTAGCAGTTAATATCGCCCATCGTTCAATTGATTTGCTCAAAGCTCCGCTTTTAAAGCCGCTTATTGATATTCCTCGAATGGCACAATTGGCCCAGGCGATGCTAAAGGACAGTCTTAACGCCTTTGTTAATGATGATGTCTTGTTGGCTCGAGAAATTTGTCTCCGGGACGACGAAGTGGATAAGTTAAATGTCCAAATCTTTCGGGAATTATTGACCTATATGCTTCAGGATCCCGCGTCAGTTCAAAGAGCTGTTGATTTGATATTGGTTGCAAAAAATCTTGAACGAATTGCGGATCATTCAACCAACATTGCTGAAGATGTCATTTATATTGTGGAAGCAAGAGTTGTTAAACACAATTTATAAGAGATATAAGTTTTTATGATGGACCAATTACAAATCAGCTGTCAAGAAGCGCGCGATATGATGGACAAGCAGCAGACGACTGTTATTGATATCCGTGATCAAGATTCGTATGAGCAGGGGCATATCTCCGGCGCAAAGGCCATTAATGACGGAAATATTCAGGAATTCATCAAGGAAGCGGATAAAAAGAAGCCAGTCATCTGTTATTGTTATCATGGAATAAGCAGCCAATCGGCAGCCAAATATTTTATTCAGCAAGGTTTTCATAAGGTTTATAGTCTCGAGGGTGGTTATGAGAATTGGCGATGTTTTGTTGATTCAACAAAATCGGAGAAATGAAATGAAGAAAACAATTTTGAGAAATTTTTTATGTCTCATTGTCGCGTTTTTAGCGTGTATGGATATCGCTTTTGCGACTGGTTACGATAAAATGTATGGAGAAAATTTGGAATTAGCACCATATGCCGTTAAGTCTAGTTTTTTGAGGAATTCCGGAAAATCTTGGGAGGCCGCGAGCTTTGATGAACGTAACGATTTTTTTAAAAGCTTTGAGAGAGAGCAGTTACTCATTAAGAAAGAAAATTTAAGAAAAGTTCAGGAAAAAGCTAAAGCGAAAGAACAAAAAGCTAAGGAAAAATGGCAAAAGGATTTGAATTCGAGTAGAGAAAAATATCAAGAGGAAAAGGCGAAGTTTGAAAAGAAGCGATTAGAGGATAAAAAGAATGAGGCGATTCGAAAAAAGAGAGAAATCGAAAAAAAGAAGATCCTCATGCTAAAGACGCGGTCGAAACAAAAAAGATAGGTCTTGTTCGCAAAAGTATTGTTGGATCGATATATTTTAAAATGGTTAGAAGAAAAATTTATAAAGTGTCTGCTGTGATTTTTGACATGGATGGGGTTATTACGGATACCATGACTTATCATATGCGTGCTTGGAAAAGTGTTTTAGCCAATCATGGGCTTAAGGTGACAAAAAACGATATTTACAAACGCGAAGGGCAGCGGGGCCTTGATAGTGTCGGTGAGCTTTTTAAAGAGCATGGTCGTTTTAGTGATTTGGCATTAGGAAAATTAATCCTTGAAGAAAAAGAGAATCTGTTTAAAACGATTGTTAAGAAAAAATTTATTCCGGGATCCCGTTTGTTTCTTAAAATGTTAAAAAGAAAAGGTTTTCAGCTTGCTCTGGTGACTGGTACTGCCAGACACGAGGTTGAGAAGATTCTGCCCGCCCCGATTTATAACATGTTCGATGCCATTGTTTGCGGAAGTGATGTCCAGAACGGAAAACCCCATCCCGAGCCGTATTTAACCGCACTTAGCAAATTAAAAATTAAACCTTCTGATGCTGTGGTCATTGAAAATGCTCCATTTGGCATTCAATCCTCAAAATCTGCCGGTATCCGTTGTTTAGCATTAGAGACATCGTTGCCCAAAGAATTTTTGCGCAAAGCAGATGCTGTTTTTGATTCATTCGCCCAAATAATTTCAACAACTGTTTTTGAATTAGTATGACCATTAAACAGATCATTATTCTTTATAAGAGAAGTGCGTATTCAATTTATTTTCAGCGTCCGTACAGTTCGTTCCGCAGGCGCGCGCAAATTTCTGCTGAGGAAATGAAGCGTTTTCAAAGGATGCATGACACGCATTATGCGTGTTTGAATGAGGTGGAGCGCATAGTCAAAAAGTATGGAATTCCTTGCAAGAAGGTTCACCGCGGACGAAAGTTTGCGGTTAAGCCTCATGATATGGTGGTAACCGTCGGCGGGGACGGGACTTTTTTGGAAGGCGCCCGTGCGCTAAAAGGGCAAATAATTTTAGGTGTTAATTCTGATCCTTCGTGGAGTGTCGGTAGGTTTTGTTTTGCCACAGTTAAAAATTTTGAGTTTATTTTACAGGCGATATTAAACGGCAAACAAAATATTTCTTTGTTTCCTCGTATTGAACTGCGAGCAGCAGGAAAGCGTTTCAATGTCCTTAACGATGTTTTATTTTCCCACCATAATCCAGCCGCAATGAGCAGATATTGTTTGACGGTTGGAAATATCAAAGAAGAACAAAAAAGTTCCGGAGTGTGGATATCAACGGCGGCAGGATCATCAGGCGCTATCAAATCCGCGGGCGGAAAAAAATTACGGCCGACTGAAAAGATTATTCAGTACAGGCCTCGGGAACTTTATGTGGGCAAAAATAGGGTGTACCGTTTAAAAGGCGGCGCCGTGATTAAAAGCAATATTTCAATAACGTCGATGATGCGCGAAGGATATGTCTTTGTGGACGGCTCTCATGTGTCCTTGGCCGTCGGTTTCGGCGAAGAGGTTAGGATTGCACCGTCGCCATTTCCTTTAAAAGTGGTTTGTAACAAATGAAAGCAGTGCTTTTGATCAGTCACGGCAGCCGGTCGGCAGAAACTAAGCGTGAAGTGTCCGAATTGGTTGAACGTCTGCGAACAAAAAATGCTGGAGATATTGTTGAATTTGCTTTTCTTGAGTTGGAAAGTCCGAGTATCCCCGAAGGTATTGACATGTGCATTAGTAAGGGGGCCACAAAAGTAGTTGTTCTTCTTAATTTTCTTAATTCCGGAAGACATGTGGATGTGGATATTCCAGCCATCGTTGCCGAAGCGCAAAAAAAGCATCCGAAAATTTCGATAGCCATAACTATGCCTGTAGGCCAGCATCCTGGTATCGACGGGTTATTTCTCGACATTTTAAAATAATTTGAAATTTTGATATGACCTCGCCATTTGCCAAGACACTCACCGCTTGGTACCGCACTAGTGCCCGCGACCTTCCCTGGCGGCGCACCAAAGATCCTTATAAAATTTGGGTATCAGAAATCATGCTCCAGCAGACCACGGTCAATGCGGTTATTCCTTATTTTGAGAAATGGTTAAAAACATTTCCGGATGTCAGGACGCTTGCGCGTGCGCCGATTCAGAAGGTTCTGGCTCAATGGCAGGGGTTAGGTTATTACAATCGTGCTAAAAATCTTCATCGATCGGCACAGCTCATTTGTGATGAGCATAGTGCTCAAATCCCTTCTGATCCAGAAACTATTCGTAAACTTCCAGGGTTCGGCCCGTATACAACCGGTGCGGTCTTAAGTATTGCCTATGATAAAAAACTGCCCATTATCGATGCAAATGTCCGTCGAGTCGTGATGCGTATTCTGGTGATTGAAGGGGAGGCGGATGTTAAAAAAGACAAGCGCGTTCTTGAATTTCTTTTAACGGTTTTGCCTGATAAAGGTGTGGGAGATTTTAACCAGGCGCTCATGGAGTTGGGTGCGTTGGTCTGTCGCGGTAAAGAGCCGGTATGTGTCCAATGTCCGGTGGTCAAATTTTGCCGGGCTTATAAAGAGGGTCGTCAGGAAATTATTCCAACGCCTAAGAAACGGGTTATCAAAGATATTAAAGCGGTTATTGCTATTATCGAAGACAAGGGGAAATTTTTTATTCAAAAGCGCCCATCGAAAGGGCTGCTGGCTGATCTTTGGGAATTTCCGGGAGGTAAAATAGAATCCGGGGAAACGCCGCAAAAAGCTCTCGTGAGAGAGGTTAAGGAAGAGCTTGGAATTGCCCCAAGAGCAGTTAAGCATCTTTTTGATGTTCAGCATTTTTATACGCAGTTTAGGGTCAAACTTTCTGTTTGGCGTTTCGAGCCTCTTGATGCTTTGCCGTCGACGGGGAAGACCAGACGCTGGGTCTTTTCAAAAGATTTCTCGAAATATCCCATGCCTTCCGGCAGCGCTAAAATTGTTGAGAAACTTTTTTCAAAAAAAATTTGACATTTTTTATTTTCGTTGTATCATTACTTACATGATTAGCTTTGTAATGATTATCCATTTCACCAATATCTGTTCCTGCCAGCGTTCTTGTTGTTGCCTATAAGAACGGCGTTTTTCCATTTCATCAATAGTTCATTATTTTCAGAAAGAGGCGGGCATGTCTAAAGAAATTGTTCAGAATCAAGAGATCTCATTATAGAAAGGAGAGATTCTAAATGAAAACAAAAAAGATTTTGAGCCTTGTATTATCCGTAATTCTTGTTGGTTCGTTAAGCGTGCCGGCATGGTCGAAAAATATTAATTTGTTAAACGTTTCCTATGATCCTACCCGTGAGTTGTATGAGGATTATAACAAGGCATTTGCCGAACACTGGAAATTGTTGACCGGCGATAATATTACGATTAATCAGTCGCATAGCGGAAGCGGCAAGCAGGCGCGCGCGGTTATCGACGGGCTTGATGCCGATGTGGTGACGCTCGCGTTGGCTTATGATATTGACGCCATTGCTGAAAAATCAGGTCTTTTGGATAAGGGATGGCAGGCCAAGCTTCCAGATAATAGTTCTCCGTATACATCCACAATTGTTTTTTTGGTCCGTAAAGGAAATCCAAAACACATTAAAGATTGGGATGATCTAGCTAAACCAGGGATTGCGGTCATTACCCCTAATCCAAAAACATCCGGCGGCGCCCGGTGGAATTATTTGGCGGCTTGGGGTTATGCTTTAAAGAAATGGGATAACGACGAAGAAAAGGCCAAAGAATTTTTAAAGGCGATTTTTAAAAATGTCCCTGTCCTTGACTCCGGCGCGCGCGGCGCCACAACAACGTTCGTTGAACGTAAGATTGGGGATGTCGCAATCTCGTGGGAAAATGAAGCCTATCTGGCCGTCAATGAATTGGGAAAAGACGAATTTGAAATTGTTGTCCCTTCCGTGAGTATCTTGGCTGAACCGCCGGTTGCTGTGGTTGAACGTAACGCCGAACGGCATGGGACCGCTAAGATTGCCCAGGAGTATTTGAATTACCTTTATTCTGAAGAAGGCCAAGAGATCGCTGCCCAACATTATTACCGTCCGCGGCTGAAATCTGTTGCCCAGAAATACGCGGATAAATTCGCGAACGTGAATTTATTTACAGTTGATGAGGTTTTCGGCGGTTGGCAGGCTGCTCAAGCTAAACATTTTGCTGACAAGGGAACATTTGATCAGATTTATGGTAATTAACGTCAGTTCGACATAACGCGCTTTAAGCGGGAGAGATTCCGTTTAAGCCATAAAGGCGACTTGATCCTTAGTTCATTTCTTTAAAGAATCATTAGAATAATGAACCAGCGGAT
>JAHFGF010000242.1 GCA_023247595.1 Candidatus Omnitrophota bacterium | reverse complement strand
TGGGTTTTTGCATTCTCAGAAAAGCAAAACGTCTCGCAATTATAAAATGACATATACCATGGAGCATACCCAAAAGGTCGGGCCGCATTATTGGCCATCACGGGATTTCAGCCAGTGGAATGCTTTTCCGGTCGAGCAGAATGCGGTTGTTGTCCCCGAGGAGCTTCAATATTTCAAGAGCTGGATGGATATCGTCAACGGAGGTATTGTCAACCGTTTGAACATGCAGGACGCTCTTTTGGCCAAACGTCCGGTCACGGAATATATGGATGCGTATTATTTTTATTCTGACCGGCAAGAGCAGATCATCAATCGTTTGAAGGACCTTGTGCCGCCGGAACGCCTGGGAACATTCCATGATTTGGTTGTCGATGCCGCCATAAATCAAGTGGAGTTCTATGAGGATTATGCCCGCAGAAAGACAGATGTCCCTGCGCTTGAATTCAACGCGCTGATGCAGCATCCGAAGCTTATCGATTGCAACGCCAAACTTTGGGACGCGTTCCATGAGTTTGAGCGCATCTATCCCAACCGCGATACCGCCACCAATAATGCCATTGAACAGCGCTTGTGCTGGTTGGATATGATTTGACGTCCCCCGTCAAATTTAAACAAGCGGTAAAAAGACCTTAAATCTGTCAGGCCTTTTGATTGACACTCAAATATATTTTCTATATAATACCGTCTAAATTTATATAAATATTAATATTTTAAGGTGGTTACAAAATGGAACCGGTAGATGATTTAAAGGCTTCACGGCTTGTGAAATTGGAGCATTTGCGCCAAAAAGGGATTAAGCCTTACGGCCAAAAGTTTCCTGGGATTGAACCTATTTCGAAGGTTTTGGCTGAATTTCAAGAGAACCGGCAGGTTGTGGTGGCCGGACGAATTATGGCCAACCGCAAGCACGGCAAAGTTTACTTTCTGGATTTGATGGACCAAACCGGAAAAATGCAGTTATTTGTTAAAGCTGACAATGTTTCCACGGAACTTTTTGAATTAATTGGGGACTTGGATATTGGAGATATTATCGGCGTTAAAGGCGAGCTCTTCACGACAAAAACAGGCCAGCAAAGTGTGCGCGTGGGCGATGTGACCATTCTTTCCAAATCACTTCTTTCCCTACCTGAAAAATGGCATGGTTTAAAAGACGTTGAAATCCGTTACCGGCAGCGTTATGTGGACATGATTTCCAATTCGGCTGTTAAAGATGTTTTTGTCAAACGCAGCCGGATTGTTTCGATGATCCGCAGTTTTCTCGACCAGCGGGGATTTCTTGAAGTGGAAACGCCGATGCTTCAGCCCATGGCCGGCGGAGCGCGCGGGCGTCCTTTTAAATCCAAACATAATGCTTATGACATGGATGTTTTTTTACGCATCGCGCCCGAGTTATATCTCAAGAGATTATTAGTCGGCGGTCTGGAACGGGTTTATGAAATGAACCGCAACTTTCGCAACGAAGGAATTTCAACGCGTCATAATCCGGAATTTACCATGCTCGAAGTTTATCAATCCTATGGCGATGTCGAGGATATGATGAATTTGACGGAAGAAATGATCAGTTCCATTGTCAAGGAAGTTAATGGTTCTTACGTCGTCGCGTATCAGGGCAAGGAAATTGATTTTACAACGCCATGGGAACGCCGGTCGTTTGCCAAGGTTGTGAAGGATAAATTCGATATCAATCCGGATGATTCAGCGGAAATAATGCTCCAAAAGGTCAAGGCCAAGCGTCATACGCATGCCAAGGTGGATAAATTAACGCGTTCGGCAGTCATGAAAATTGTGGAAGAGGCATTGGACGAAGATGCCACCATGAACCCGGTGTTTTTTGTGGATTATTTTACGTTTCTCTGTCCTTTGGCAAAAACACTTCCGGATAATCCGTGGATTTCTCAGCGCTTTGAAGTTTTTATCGCCGGCATGGAAATTGGAAACGCTTACTCTGAGTTGAACGATCCTTTGGAGCAGAGGCGGCGTCTCACCGAAGATTTGGATGACGATGTGGAAACCGGCACGCGTGACATTGATGAGGATTTCCTTTGCGCGCTCGAGCACGGCATGCCGCCGGCCGGCGGACTGGGAATAGGTATCGACCGTTTGGTCATGCTGTTGACCGATTCACCGTCTATTAGAGATGTTATTTTATTTCCGTTATTAAAACCGCACGAATCAAAAGAGCATTCAGACACAGGACACAAGACACAGGACACAAAATAAAATCTTTCTTGTGACATGTGCCTTGTGACTTACATATGAACTACGAATCCTGGATCAGTTATCGATACCTCATGGCCAAAAAAGACCGTTTTTTGTCCATGATTAATTTTGTCGCGGTTGCGGGTATTGCGATTGGAGTTATGGCGCTCATCGTTGTTATCGGCGTCATGACGGGATTTGACCGGGATTTGCGCGATAAAATTATCGGCACCAACGCGCACATCATGGTTGAACGGGAAACGGGTTTAAAGAATTATAACGAGGTATTGGCCAAGCTCAAGCAAGTCCAGGGAGTCAAGGCCTTATCGCCATATATCCACGGCAATGTGTTTTTGGAATCCAATCAGCGGGCGATGAGT
>JAHFGF010000070.1 GCA_023247595.1 Candidatus Omnitrophota bacterium | reverse complement strand
TAAAACGGCGCATCAAAGAATCTTCCACGTAAGGACCTTTTTTGACAGAACGCGACATATTACTTTGTCCTTCTCTTTACGATAAAAATATTAGAGTATTTTCGTTTTTTACGAGTTTTATAACCTTTGGTCGGTTTACCCCAAGGAGTAACAGGATGCGGATTACCTTGCGGAGCTTTACCTTCACCACCACCGTGCGGGTGATCGACCGGGTTCATAACAACACCGCGGGATTGAGGACGTCTGCCCCACCAACGGCTGCGGCCGGCTTTACCGATGGAAATTGTTTCATTCTCGACATTACCCAATTGTCCGATGGTCGCACGGCAATTGATGCTGACTTTACGAACTTCGCTGGACGGTAATCGGATATGGGCTTCTTTGCCTTCTTTGGCAATTAATTGAGCAGATGTACCAGCGGCACGGACAATCTTGCCACCTCGGCCAGGCTTTAATTCAACGTTGTGAATAGCCGTTCCTAGAGGAATTCGATGCAGCGGCATACAATTTCCAGCTGCGATTTCAATATCTTGGGTATTGGTACTTCCAATCAAATCACCGACTTTTAAATCCATTGGAGCGAGAATATAGGCTTTCGACTTATCGCTGTGATATTCAATTAACGCAATGCGGGCTGTTCGGTTAGGATCATATTCAATGGCTAAAACAGTTGCCGGCTGATCAATACGATCGCGTTTGAAATCAACTAATCGATACATTCTCTTATGACCACCGCCGCGATGACGGCTGGTGATGCGTCCGTAAGCATTACGTCCACCTGTTTTCTTTAAAGAAACCAGCAAGGATTTCTCGGGAAATCCTTTGGTGATTTCCTTGAAATCAGGAAGTATTGCGTGCCTTAATCCGTTTGTGGTTGGTTTAAATCTTTTGATACCCATGAGTCCCTCAACAATTTAATCGCACTCGACGCAGTTACGTCGTTTCGATTTTTGAACCTTCTTTTAATGTGACAATAGCCTTTTTCCAGTCAGAGGTATAACCTAATTGATAGCGCACGCGTTTCGGTTTTCCAGCAACAATCAATGTATGAACCGCATCAACCTTGACCTTATAAATTTCTTCAACAGCTTTTTTGACATCAATCTTGGTGGCAGTTTTCGCAACATAAAACGTATATTTGCGCAGAGCCTCCAAGCTTGTGCCTTTTTCCGTCCGGATTAAACTTTTAATAATATCGTAGCAGGTAATCATTATTGTATTCTCTTTAATAAGTTCTCGATGGCACTTTTAGTGACGAGAACGGTTTTATTTTTCAATACATCATAAGCGTTAATATCGTTAGCGCAGGAAAGGCTTAAAAACGGAATGTTGCGGGATGCCAAGGTCACATTATTTGATGCGCCGTCGAACATGGCTAAAACCTTGCCGCGTAACTTAAAAGATTTGAGGATCGATGCTACTTCTTTAGTTTTTGGATTGGCTAATTTTAAATCTTCGATGCACAAAATTTCATTGGCCTGAAACTTCGCGTTTAATGACGCTCTTAAGGCCGCAATACGGGTCTTCTTGGAAATACTGTAACCATATTCACGCGGATGCGGGCCGAAGACAACGCCACCCTTATGCCACAGGGGTGAACGGGAAGAACCGGCACGCGCACGGCCTGTTCCTTTTTGACGCCAAGGTTTTCTACCGCCGCCGGATACTTCACCGCGGGTTTTAGTGCTCGCATTTCCCTGCCGTTTGTTGGCAAGATACATGACGACCGCTTGATGAATGACCGCTTCGTTGACTTTCCCGGTAAAAATCTCGTCGGGAAGTTGAACGCTTCCGGTTTCTTTTCCTTTGATATCGTGAACTGCAAGTTTAGCCATAATTTGTGTCCTGCGCGTTTATAATTTATTAATCGTGATGGTTGATAGTTGCTGGTTACTCAACTATTAACTCTTATTTATTATTTTTTACCGCCGGCCTTGACCGTGCTGCCTTTAGCTGCTGCTTTACTCTGCTTCATCGGGTTACGCTTCGATTCGACAACTTCTCGTTTTTCATCCAATGAACGAAATGCCCTCTTCAAAGCTTTATTAACGGTCAAATAGCCGTTTTTGTGTCCAGGAACAGCGCCTTTAATCAAAATCAAATTGTTCTCTAAATCTACCGACATCACTCTGAGATTTTGGACCGTAACTTTATCCGTTCCCATATGACCAGGCATATGCTGTCCGCGGTAAACGCGAGACGGATCAGAACTGGCTCCAATCGAACCAACGCGGCGATGATGCATTGAACCGTGAGCTGCCGGACCGCCACTCCAATTCCATCGCTTCATACCGCCCTGAAAACCTTTTCCTATAGATATACCGCCGATATCAACGAAATCGCCAGGCTTGAAGAAATCCGCTTTGATTTCCTGTCCCAGAGAATAATCTTTATTATCTGTAGAAGAAAATTCCTGAACTTTTCGCAACGGGGTAATGCCTAATTTTTTAAAATATCCTGACCGAGGTTTATTTAAAAGCGTTTCTTTGACCGTGCCAAATCCCAACACGACTTTTAACGGCTTTTCTTTGAAACCTAAAACAAAACATGGACCAACTTCGATGGCTGTTACGGGAATAATATTTCCCTCACCATCAAAAATTTGTGACATGCCGACTTTTTTTCCTAATAAACCACGAATCATGAAAAACTCCTAACTAATATTTACGAACGGTTGATAATGGATAGTAGATGGTAACCATCGACTATCAATCAACACTACTGTTTAATTTCAACGTCGACACCAGCGGGAAGATTCAATTTACGCAGCGCTTCAACGGTTTTTGACGTGGGATTAACCAAATCAATCAAACGTTTATGCGTGGCTAGTTGAAACTGCTCACGTGATTTTTTATCAATGACCGGAGAACGTAATACCGTGTACAATTCTTTTTTTGTCGGTAACGGAACCGGGCCGGCAACTTGAGCGCCAGTACGGATAGCCGTATCAACAATTTCCTGGGTCGATTGATCAATCAGACGATGATCATAAGCTTTAAGTTTAATACGAATTTTTTGCATAAGTTTCCTAAAAATCGTAAGGGCGGGTTTTAAACCCGCCCTTACTCGATTAATTTATTTCAACACTTCAGAAACAACACCTGCACCAACTGTTTTTCCACCTTCGCGGATAGCGAAACGCAATTCTTTTTCCAAAGCGACAGGCGTAATCAATTCAACAACCAATTCAACGTTGTCGCCGGGCATACACATTTCTTGACCTTCAGGCAGCTCTGCTGTTCCTGTAACGTCTGTTGTTCTGAAATAAAACTGCGGACGATAACCTTTGAAGAACGGTGTGTGACGTCCGCCTTCTTCTTTAGTTAAGATATAAGCAGAAGCCTTGAACTTTGTATGAGGCGTGATAGAACCATTGGCCGCCAAAACCATGCCGCGTTCCAAAGTGTCCTTATCGGCACCGCGCAAGAGCAAACCAACGTTGTCGCCGGCCTGACCTTCGTCTAATTCTTTACGGAACATTTCAACACCGGTAATAACTGTCTTGGAAACTTTTTCACGAAGACCGACGAGTTCAACTTCTTCGCCGACCTTGCATTTGCCGCGTTCAATACGACCAGTTGCGACTGTACCACGACCAGAGATAGAAAACACGTCTTCAACAGCCATCAAGAACGGTTTATCCAACTCACGTACAGGCGTCGGAATGAAATCGTCAACAGCGGCCATCAAATCGATAATCGGTTTTGTTTTAACAGGATCCCCAACGTTATTCAACGCTTCAAGCGCGCTTCCGCGGATGATCGGAGTTTTTTCGCCGTCAAATTTATACTTGGTCAAAAGATCCCGGATTTCCATCTCAACAAGATCCAATAATTCCTTATCTTCAACTTGATCGCATTTGTTCATGAACACAACGATGCGGGGAACGTTAACCTGACGCGCTAATAGAATGTGCTCGCGGGTTTGAGGCATCGGGCCGTCGGTTGCGGATACGACGAGAATAGCGCCGTCCATCTGGGCAGCACCGGTAATCATGTTCTTGATATAGTCAGCGTGACCAGGGCAATCGATGTGCGCATAATGACGATTAACCGTCTGATACTCAAGATGTGAAATGTTAATGGTAACACCGCGCTCTTTTTCTTCGGGAGCGTTGTCAATGGAATCATAGCTGCGGAACTCAGCCAACCCTTGCTTTGCAAGAACGTTGGTAATCGCAGAGCTGAGCGTCGTCTTACCATGGTCGACGTGACCAATTGTTCCAATATTTAAGTGCGGTTTATTACGATTAAATTTTTCCTTAGCCATGGATAATTCCTCCCGTTTGTTTATTTTCTAATCTATAAATAACGTGTTAGCTGACTTTTTTAACAATATCCTGCCGAGAACCGATGATTTTTTCGGCGATGTTATTTGGTACCTGAGCATAGTATGATGGTTCCATGGAAAACGTTCCGCGTCCTTGAGACAATGAGCGGATCGCATTGGCATAGTTGAACATTTCTGCCAAAGGAACATCAACCAACGCTGTTTTAAGTTTTCCTCTATTTCCAGATTCATTGATTTTTGCCCGACGGGTCAAAAGATCGCCAATGACAGCTCCCCAATAATCTTCGGGAACAACGATCTCTAACTTCATAATTGGTTCTTGGAATATCGGTCCCGCGGCCTTAAAGGCGTCATGAATCGCAAACTTGGCAGCCAATTGGAAAGACATTTCATCAGAGTCAACGTCATGATATTTACCGTCGACTAAGCTAACCTGGAAATCGGTAACAGGATAGCCTGCCAATACGCCACTGAGAGCGCCAATTGAAATACCTTCAAAGCATGGCTTGATAAATTCTCGAGGAATAGCACCACTGCGAATTTTATCAAGGTAAACAATACCTTTGCCAACTTCACCGGGTTCCACATCAATAACCACGTAACCATACTTACCACGGCCACCGCTTTGAGAAATATATTTTCCGACGATGCCCGTGACTTTTTTGGTAATCGCTTCTTTGTAAGCAACTTCGGGACGGCCGACGTTGCACGCTAAATTATATTCTCTCTTCATGCGGTCGACGATGATCTCCAAATGCAGCTCACCCATGCCGGAGATAATTGTTTGGGATGTTTCTTTGTCGTATTTGACGCGCAATGAAGGATCTTCATCTAAAAATTTACGCAAAACCTCGCCCATTTTATCCTGATCCGCTTTCGTCAACGGCTCAATAGCCAAAGAGATAACGGCTTCCGGCGGTTTCAGACCTTCCAACAACATGGGTTTGTCTTCTGCACACAAGGTGTCGCCGGATTTTGATTCTTTTAACCCGACGAGCGCCACAATTTCACCGGCGGCCGCAGAGCTGACGATCTCTTGCTTATTAGCATGCATCATCAACATCTTGGCAATCTTTTCAGTCTTACCGTTGGAAGAATTTAAATACTGCTGACCCTGGGAAAATCGGCCGGAATAAATCCGGGTGTAGAAAATTTTTCCGACATATTTATCAGAAGCAATCTTAAACACAAGACCGACGGGAGATTCATTTTCATCGGGTTTGCGAATAATGATTTCTTCTTTATTATCAGGAGCGTGGCCTCTCATGGGGGGAATATCAAGCGGTGACGGGAGATAATCAACGATGGCGTCCAAAACCATTTGTACACCACGGTTTCTCAGCGCAGTACCAACAAGAACTGGAATGAATTTACAAGCAATGACCGTACGTCGAATGGCCTGCTTGATTTGTTCATTAGTCGGTTCTTTACTATTCAGAAAAAGGTCAGCCATCTCATCATCAACCTCGGCTAAACGCTCGACCAACGTATGACGATACTGCTGGGTTTTCTCAGCGAATTGCGCCGGAAGAGGAAGACGTTCATATTCCATCCCATCCTTATCCGTGTAATTAATATATTCTTCGCTGATGATATCAATAATGCCCTTAAAGTTGTCTTCGGTCCCATCAGGAAATTCAATGCCAGCAGCATTGGCGCCAAGGCGTTCGTGCATCTCGCCGAGTACGCGGTCAAAATCAGCGCCTAAGCGATCTATTTTATTGATAAAAGCAATTCGGGGAACTTTATATTTGTCGGCTTGACGATAGACAGTTTCAGTTTGCGGCTGAACGCCTGAGCATCCGCACAAAACAATAACACACCCATCCAAAACCTTTAAAGAACGTTCAACTTCAATGGTGAAGTCAACGTGGCCGGGGGTATCAATAATATTGAATCGATAATCGCGCCAAAAAGCAGTTGTTGCGGCAGATTGGATTGTAATCCCTCTTTCCTGCTCCTGCGCCATGAAATCCATGGTTGTATTTCCATCATCAATGTTACCCATCTTATGGATCGTACCCGTATAATAAAGAATACGCTCTGTTGTCGTGGTTTTACCCGCGTCAATATGAGCAATGATCCCAAAATTTCGGAACCGGTTGAGAGGAATTGTGTTTGATGCCATAAATTTATCAAATCCTAAAAAAACTAATAAAAATTCTTACCATCTTAAATGACTAAATGCCCGGTTGGCTTCAGCCATTTTGTGTGTTTCATCGCGTTTCTTAATGGCTGGCCCTTCGTTCTTATAAGCGGCAATCAATTCATCCGCCAACTTAACCATCATGGGCTTACCTTTTTTCTTACGGGCATAATCTCGGATCCATCGCATGGCTAAAGATGAACCTCTCAAAGGGGAAACATCTACAGGAACTTGATAAGTTGCGCCGCCAACTCTGCGTCCCTTAACTTCCAGTCGAGGACGAACGTTATCAATAGCCTTGTTAAAAGCTTTAAGTGGCGTGTCTTCAGGAGTTTTATCTTTGATAATATCCAAGGCGCCATAGACAATGGATTCCGCGATTGTCTTTTTACCTTTGGTCATAACAATACTGACAAAACGAGCGACCATGTCGCTACTAAATTTTGGATCAGGAATGGTTTCTCTTTTTTCTGCTCTACGTCTTCTCATTACTTAGCTCTCTTAGTTCCGTATTTTGAACGTGATTTCTTTCGATTATTAACACCGGCTGTATCCAATGTCCCGCGCACAATGTGATAACGAACACCAGGTAAATCTTTGACACGACCGCCTCTAACCAAAACAATCGAGTGCTCCTGAAGATTGTGTCCCTCGCCGGGAATATAGGATGTAACTTCAATGCGGTTTGATAAACGAACTCTGGCAATTTTACGCAACGCCGAATTCGGTTTTTTAGGCGTCATTGTTTTAACTTGAAGACAAACCCCGCGGCGCTGAGGACATTCCGTCAGCGCAGGAGATTTACTCTTCTTGATTTTTGACCGTCTCTGTTTTCTGATCAGCTGCGATATCGTTGGCATATTTAACCATTTCTATGTTTTCGTAATCTTTCAATCCCGTCCCTGCCGGAATCAAATGTCCGACAATAACGTTTTCCTTCAATCCGGATAAGAGGTCAACTTTACCAGAAGCTGCTGCTTCTGTCAAGACCCTTGTTGTTTCCTGAAAACTTGCTGCAGAAATAAAACTCTCCGTCGTCAAAGACACTTTTGTGATGCCCAATAATAGCGGAGTTGCTGAAGCCGGTTTTCCTTTTTTCTTAATAATTGTTTCATTTGCTTTTTTGAATAAATTCTTATCAATTTGCTCGCCGACTAAAAATTCACTATCGCCGGAATCATCGATTCGAACTTTTTTCAGCATTTGAGAAATTATTAATTCAATGTGTTTATCATTAATCCGAACACCCTGCAGACGATAAACTTCCTGAACTTCATTTAACAAATATTCCTGAAGAACTTTGTCCCCGCAAACACGCAAAATATCTTGGGGAACAACAGGACCGTCTGTTAATTGTTGACCGGCAAAAACTTTATCACCCTTATAAACGTTGGGATGTTTTCCGTGAGGGATGGTGTATTCTTTCGCCATGCCCGTCGGACTTTTGACAACTATGGTTCTCAAACCTTTTTTATCTTGGCCGAATTCTACAAAGCCGTCGATCTCACTGATAACTGCCGGATCTTTCGGACGACGAGCTTCAAAGAGTTCTGCGACGCGCGGAAGACCGCCGGTGATATCACGTGTTTTACCGATGCTGCGCGGAATTTTTGCAACCAATTCACCACCCGCCACAACATCCTGATCGCTAACGAGAATGTGCGCACCGACAGGAATTGAATAAATCCCGACAACTTCTTTTTTATCATCGAGGATGATGATTTGAGGATGAAACTCCTGCTTATGCTCGACGACAACACGTTCCGTAACTCCCGTTAC
>JAHFGF010000241.1 GCA_023247595.1 Candidatus Omnitrophota bacterium | reverse complement strand
AAGGAAGGTTTTGATTCCGTTTATTTTGCGTTGGCTGCGGTGTTCGCGCTGGTCACCATGTTTGACGCGCAAGGGGTTCGTCGATCCGCGGGCCAGCAGGCGGCATTACTCAATCAAATTTTAGACGATATTTATTGGCGCGGCAAAATTGAATCAGAACGGCTCAGGGAATTGGTTGGTCATACTCCTTTGCAGGTGATCATCGGCGGATTTTTAGGTGGAGTTTTAGCTTATATTTTTTATAAGAATTGGTAAAAATGGCATTTTAATGAGAGGAATAAATGGTGAATAGAAAAATAATTATTATCAGCGGTTGTCTTCTTGTGGGTGTCTTTGTCTGGGTGGCTTTATCCAAAGACAGGAAGGATTCTTTTAAATCTTCCCATGATTTTGTATCCAAAAATAATTCTTCTGCGCAGAAATTGTATGAAGAGGCCAATCATTTAAAAAATAGCGGTGAATGGCTTAATGCCAAAGAAATTTATCAGAAAATCATGACGGAATCTCCGGACTTTCAAAATATGGAGGCGGTTCAAAAAGAGCTCGGAGATTTAAATATGCAAATCCTTTTTTCGAATACAGTCACGCCCAAGACAGTTATGCACGAGGTGGCTGTAGGAGATACGTTAGGGAAAATTGCAGCAAAATACAACACAACGGTTGATTTTGTTAAACTGAGCAATAATATTTCCAACAATGTTATTCGCGTCGGACAAAAACTGCGTATTTACAAAGGCAATTTTAGCGTCTTAGTGGATAAATCCCAAAATGTCCTTCTTTTAAAAGATGGGGATGAAGTTTTAAAGGTCTATCATGTGTCAACGGGAAAAAATAACAGCACGCCGGTTGGGAAATATAGTATTACTTCTAAATTAATTGATCCTGTATGGTTTAACAAAGGGGTAGTTGTCCCTCCGGAAAGCCCAGCCAATGTTTTGGGCACGCGCTGGTTGGGATTTGATCTGGCAGGATATGGAATTCATGGCACGATTGACCCCGAGGCCATTGGCCAGCAGGCCACGGCCGGGTGTGTGAGAATGCGCAATGAAGATGTTGAGCAAATTTATGTTCTTCTTCCTATCGGTACGCAGGTTGTGATCGTTGATTGATTTTAAGTTTAATGATAATGGATTCAAAAGAGGTCAGAAATGATTTTAGAATTTGAAAGGCACATCTATGAGCTTGAATCTAAGATTGAAGAATTAAAACAATTCGGTCTTAAGAAAAATATAGATGTCGGCCCAGAAATTAAAAAGTTTGAAGAGAAGTTAGAGAAAGTCAGAAATGATACTTATAAAAATCTGACCACATGGCAGAGAGTGCAAATCGCCCGCCATCCGGACCGGCCGTTTACTTTGGATTATATCCGCATGATCATGACGGATTTTGTTGAGCTGCACGGAGATCGTCAGTTTGCGGATGATATGGCGCTTGTTGCTGGTTTGGGGACATTGGATGATAAAAAAGTATTGGTGATAGGACATCAAAAGGGGCGCGACACCAAAGAAAATGTTATGCGTAATTTTGGCTGTGCTCATCCCGAAGGGTATCGAAAGGCAATGCGTCTGATGCGGCTTGCCCAGAAATTTAATCTTCCCATCATTATTTTTATTGATACGCCAGGAGCATATCCTGGTGTTGGCGCTGAAGAGCGAGGTCAGGCGCAGGCCATTGCGGAGAATTTAAAGGATATGTCAAGGATTGCCGTGCCTATTATTGCGACAGTGATAGGAGAAGGCGGAAGCGGGGGCGCGTTAGGGATCGGGATTGCTGACAGGGTTTGTATTCTGCAGCACGCGTATTATTCTGTTATCTCACCGGAAGGATGCGCGTCTATCTTATGGCGAAACAGCATCAAAGCGCCGGACGCGGCCGAGGCGTTAAAAATCACAAGCGAACATCTTTTAAAATTTGGCATTGTGGATAAAATTATTTCGGAGCCATTAGGCGGCGCCCATCGAGATCCGGTTTTAGTTGCAGGCACCTTAAAGAAAATTTTATTAGGCTTTATTGATGAATTATCAGCCCTCCCTAAAGATCAGCTTCTTGAAAAACGATATGAGAAATACCGCCAAATTGGTGAGTTTAGCGAGGAGAATAAATCTTCGGATTAATCCTTTCCTTTCCTTGAATCGCGAGAAAAAATGCATCAGCCGACACAAAAAGATATTCGAGATCTGTCTTTTGAAGAATTAAAAGAATTCATAAATTCGATTCATGAGCAATCGTTTCGTGTGGATCAGATTCTTGAATGGATTTACAAGCGGCATGTTGGGTCGTTTGATCAGATGACAAATCTTGCAAAAGATCTGCGGGATCATTTGAAAAAAAGTTTTATACTCAAGCCTTTGACAATTGAGCAAAAACAAATTGCGGAAGACTCGACGACAAAATTTCTTTTTGATCTGGATGATCATCAAAAAATCGAAACGGTTTTGATCCCGACTTCAAGCAGGACCACGGTTTGTGTGTCAACGCAGGCCGGCTGCAAATTCGGCTGCCGGTTTTGCGCCAGCGGCATCGGCGGCTGGGTTAGAAATTTATCAGCTGCGGAAATTCTCACCCAGATTCTTCATGTGAAAGAAGAG
>JAHFGF010000240.1 GCA_023247595.1 Candidatus Omnitrophota bacterium | reverse complement strand
AAATGCCAAAAAAAAGACCGCTTGTCCCGCCGGCTTTGATGTAACCTTCGATTTCTTTTAAAAGTTTATCTGTCGTAAAACGACTGATGCCCGGCATGGTTGAAATGGGCTCAATCCGATTTTTGCCGTCGATGACAAAAAATGGCTGGACGAGATTATTCTTCTGAAGATCTGTTTCGCGGACCAGCTGACGGATGGCATTCGATGCGCGTAAACGTCGAAAACGATTATTCATAATTTTAATTCACAATAATTTGGGCATCATAGCCGAATTTTTGGAGCGCTTTTTGCGATACCGGACCCTTACAAGAAATTTCCCAACAAGGAGGTATCTTACCATAATCCTTTAAAAAATTCACGACGGTAGAAGGGCTGGTGAAAACAACAGCATCAATGTGCTCAACGGGCAAAGAACGTTTTCTCGGTTTTGTGTTTTCATAAACTGCAACTTCAAAAACATGGGCGCCGGCTTTGGTCAAAGCGTTTTTTAAATACGGATTTGGTAAAGACGACCTCGGAAAGACAACCCTCATCCCTTTTAAATCAAAATGCTTTTTAATATCTTTAAATAATCCCTCACCCGTTTCCTCTCCACCGATTAATTTGGGATGAATACCGTGGTCGAGCAATGCCTGCGCGGTGTGACCGCCGATCGTAACACAATCTTTTTTATGAAAAATCTCCGAGTCGCCGTTCTTATCAAGAAACGCCAAGAAATTCCGAACCGCATGTTCACTGGTCAAAATAACCATGTCGCATTCACGAATTTTGCGCAAAAAAATGACCTGTTCTTTCGCTTTAAAAATAACGGGGGCGATTTCAATCATTGGAAAATGGATAATTCTTCCCAGAGAACCATATTCCTGCGGATGAGTTCCTAAAAATAAAACAGTTTTCAGATCGCGGTCCTGCCGATAAAAAGAAACTGTTTTCCCGACGATAATAAGTGCCGGTGGCACGGGTTTATGCTGCCGCGCCAATGACTCAATCGTCTTGAGCGTTCCTTTTAAAATAAATTCATCCCGGCGCGTGCCTTTGGAAACGATCATAACCGGCGTGTCAAATGGCCATTTTTTCCTGCGCAGCGCTTGCGCAATATCAGAAAGCCTGGTTAATCCCATCAAAAAAACAAGTGTATCGGAATCTGGAATTGTGATCTTGCTGGTTGCATGATGACGGTCCTCTTCTCCATGCGCGCTTAAAAATGAAACACTTGAGGAGACGCCACGCGCGGTCAAAGGAATACCTAGGCTTGACGGAATGCCCGTCGCTGAACTAACGCCGGGGATAACATCAACTTTGATGTGATACGCACGCAGATATTCGATCTCATCCGTCCCACGGCCAAAAATCAACGGGTCCCCGCCCTTTAGACGTACGACCTGTCTACCTGCCATCGCTTTTAAACGCAGTTGACGTGACAATTCCACCTGCGACAGCGCATGACAACCTTTGCGTTTTCCGACGTAAATGTGTTCAGCACGCGGCGCGTACTTCAACAGCGATGGGTCTGCCAAATAATCATAAAAAACACAATCGGCCTGGCGCAGCGCCTCAATGCCATAAAGCGTGATAAGTCTTGGATCGCCCGGGCCGGCGCCAACAAGTATCACACTTGCGTACCGGCGACGCACATCAATCGTTTTAAAAATATTCTTAAGTTGCGTATCCTCCCGGCGACCAACAACGGCGAGCTGGCCCTGCAACGGTGTCCCTTCCCATGGAAAAATATCTTTAATTAAAGACCCAAGCCCCAAACGCTTAAGTGCGCAGGTGGCGACAATAATACCATCCACCTTTCCTTTGTTAATCAATTCAATGCGTTCGCTAATCGTTCCGCGGATACTGATAAGCTTGACATCCGGACGCAATTTTTTGATCGCTTCCTGACGAAGAAAGCTGCTGGTACCAATACGAGCTCCATGCAATAAATCCTTAAAAGCAACCGGACTCACCCACGCGTCGGTATCATCGAAGGTTTTAGTCAACGCATAAATTTCTAAACCGGGATGCAGATTTTGCGGAAGGTCTTTGGCACTGTGGATCGCAAGATCAATCTTCTTCTTAATAAGGGCCTTGTCAATTGTATCGGTAAAAAAATCATCGGCCGCGCCGTTGGTCAGAGGCGTTTTCTTATCTTTATCGCCGGAGGTTTCGAAAGTTGCAACTTTAAAATTCAACGCCACGCCACGGGCTCGAAACAGCCTTACAATTTCTTCAACCTGAACAAGCGCCAAACGGCTCTTGCGTGAGCCAATTTTAATTTTTTTATTGCCACTGAACACTGATCACTTACCTTTTATCAGGAACTTAATGGCCGATATTATAACAAACTTAGGGATAGTCGGTGAGGATTTTTAAACCGGAGGACTACTCTTTGATGAGTTCTTTAATGGCGGAAAGCTGCTGCATAGTCGCCTCTTCCCCCAAGCGGATAAGTTCATCAACTTTGTATAACTCAAACCATTGGATACCGACGAGATTCGGATGAATAAGGATATTCGCCTCTTTAGCGCTTTGCTCAGCAATCACGTATTCCGTTGCCTGCAGTGTCCGGACAATAATGTCAGAAATATTCGGAGTAAAAAGATA
>JAHFGF010000239.1 GCA_023247595.1 Candidatus Omnitrophota bacterium | reverse complement strand
GCTTGTTCGTAAGCGCTTTTTTTTCGGTACGCAAAGGCGAGATTATTGTGAGCGTTCGCGTAGTTTGGGTTCAGCCGAATCGCTTCTTTGAATTCTTCGATCGCCTTGTCATATTGCCCGTCCTTGAAATAGGCCGCACCGAGGTCATTTCTATAATCCGGATATTGGGGACACAGATCAACGCTTTTCCTCATCATTTCAACCGCAGCCTTAAAATCGCTTTTAATGCAAAGGGCAGTCCCCAGCGACCGATAATAATCCGGCTGGGCGCCGCCTTCCTTGACGGCGGTTTCATAATAGGAAATCGCCCGGTCGATTTCACCTCTTAACCGGTATAGATTGCCGATCAGAAAAAGCAATTTTGGCTTGTCGATTTCCTGATGAATTTTTTCTGAAAGAAAGTTTAGCGCTTGCGACAATATTTTGTAAATTTGTTCATAGTTCTGGGATGCGGCACAAGCCGGGCACTGGGAGTCGTCTTGTGGAATTTCGCCGGCGCACAATTCACATTTCATGGGCATCCATCCGCGGTTTAATTTTCTACTTTTCCGTCTTTTAAAAAAATGGAGTATTTTGCATATTCCGCAATACTCGGCTCATGGGTGACCAGAACAATTGTAACACCCCTTTCGTTAAGCCGTTCCAAAATGTTCATGATTTCAATGCTTGATTTGGAATCAAGATTCCCGGTCGGTTCGTCGGCGAGGATGAGAGACGCGTTGTTGACAATCGCCCTGGCAATGGCAACACGCTGCAATTGACCGCCCGACAGTTGAATCGGGAGATGCCGTTCCCGGTCTGATAAGCCGACCATAGACAAACATTTTTTGGCTTGCGTGGTCCGTTCACCCCTTGGAATACCGGCATAAACAAGCGGAAGCTCGACATTTTCCAGAGCAGTCAATCGAGGCAATAGATTAAAATTTTGATGAACAAATCCGATCATTTTATTTCGTACCTTGGCCAAGTCATCTTGTTTCATATGGCTGATGTCTTGATGATTAAACGTATAAGATCCCTCGTAAGAATAATCCAGACAGCCAATGATATTCATGATGGTTGATTTTCCGGAGCCGGAGGGGCCTCTAAGCGCCATAAAATCTCCGGCGGCGATGTCAATCGATACGCCGTCCACCGCTTTGATTGTATTATCACCAATATGAAATATTTTTCGAATATTTGTCAGGGAGATCATCGAGAAGATTGTCAATCAACCGTAAACTCAATATGATTTTCTTTCAGCGTAGTTCCCAATGTTTGCCAAAAACGGATGAGGGATTGATGATAATCGATAATCGCGCGAATGCGCGATACGCCGGCATTTTCCAAGTCTTCCTGAAATTGGAGCAATTTAAAACTGGTCGCATCCCCCAAATGATAGGATTTTTGAGTCACTTCAAGTTTTTCAAGCTGCAGTTTGTACGCGAGTTCGGCGGCTTTGACACGTTCAATGGCAGTGGTCACGGCCCTTGCCGCCACCCGAACTTCCTTAATAATTCTTAACTGCAATCCACGAATCGCGAGCTCCTGTCCCCGCAGGTCATTCTTTTTTTGGCGATACGCGGCCCAATCAGACCGCTCCAAGAAAGGATGCGTGACGGTAAATCCGACGCTCCAGTCGATATAGTCACCGGTGTCTAAAGTGTCAAAGGCATCCCGGCTGCTTTTTCCCGCGCCGTTTAAGCCGTACTGATAAGTCAGGGAGACATCCGGAAGCAGGGCGTTTTTGGCCACGCGCAAGGAGAATTTTTTATTTTCAAGGTCTTCCATCGTTTGTTGATAATCCGGGCGATTTTTAAAGGCGGACTGGATGCTCTCCAAAACGTCAACGTTAGCGGGTTCGAAGTTACTTTCGATTTTGTCGGATAAAACAATATTGGTGTTCCAATATGCGGCTCCGTGCGTAATATTGAGCAACTCTTTGAGCTCGTCTGCCTGATCCTCCAGATTGTTGCGTGCCTGGATTACTTCTTCCCTTCGAGATGCCGCTGTCGCTTCGGCTTCCAGGGTGTCCGTATAAGTTCGTTTCCCCAGTTCTACCTCTCTTTTGCTTTGTTCGACCAAATCAACCGCCTGCCGGAAAGCCAATTCTTTTGTCTTAAGCGTTTCTTGAGCGTTCAAGATTTCCCAGTAAGCAACTTGCGCGGCTGTAATTTGATTGATAATTTGTTCGGCGAGATTCCAGACGGCTATTGTGTAATTATTCCGTGAAATTTTTAAGTCTGCTAAAGTGACCCCAGGCCCCAGGCCTTCAAGAAGCGGTTGCGTGAGCGTAATATCTTCATCCGTAGCGAAAGCATGCTTCTTTCCGGTCCGTGTTTCTGCCAACGATCCGACCAGGGTACCGCCCGTGATCAGTTTTTGTGTCACAGAGGGGTTCCATGAAAGCGATTCAGACACAGTGGTCGATCGGTTTGCGGGCGTGCGGCTGCGTGCATAGTCCATATCGTAGGAGAAAGTAGGGTCGAACTCCGCTTCTTCCTTTGTGACATCCTGCCGTGCGGTGTCTACATCCAAATAGGAGACTTTAATGTCCACATTGTTTTTAAGGATCATTTGTGTCAGCTGGTCAATGGAAAACACCCAATCTGTTTTTTCAGACTTTGA
>JAHFGF010000238.1 GCA_023247595.1 Candidatus Omnitrophota bacterium | reverse complement strand
TAAAGTAAAATCCTGTTCGGGATTCAAAATTTTAAACATTTTAAGCTGTTCGCTTTTGGGCCTCGAATCACACCCAAAAGAAACAACCGATAAACAGGCAACGAAAATCAGACTATACAACCTGATCCAGCGGCGTATTTTATTCTTCACGTTTAGAATTCCTCATGAGCGTCCAAATTAGTGCGACCTATCGATGATAAAATTTGTTTAAGATATGGATTCTCCGTCATTGCGAAGCAATCTGATACGCGTATAAGATTGCTTTGTCCCCTGCGGGGACTCGCAATGACTACAATTTAAACAGCAATGAGAATTCCTATTTACCCATTTTATGTTCGTCAGGTATGACCAGCGCTTCATCTGGATCCTTGATTTGCGCTTGGACAATGCTCTGCCTTCCATCTTCAAATCGCAAATTCAGCTCAATGACGTCACCTTTGGCAAGCGGATTTTGAATGCCGAAAAGCATCAGATGAAGACCGCCGGGCTTTAATTCCACCTGTCCGTTGGCCGGTATTTTAATTTCACTCACCTGACGCATCTTCATAACACCGTCGACATGCTCCATCGAATGCAGTTCCACCGTCTCAACAACCTTCGAAGTGACAGATTTTAAAACCGCCTGGGTCTGCGATTTATTTTCAATGGTCATATACGCGGATGAATTAGGCCTAACCGGCGGCTGCAAACGAACCCAAGCATCACGCACAACAATATCTTCATCGGATGCCTGACTCCATGCCGGAAAAACTACTGTCAGCGTCATCATAATTACTAATGATAAAAAATTTCTCATCAACAACTCCTCGTTTTTAAACTAATTTTCTTTCTGAAGAGAAACTAAATATTGGCTTAACATTTCTAATTCCTCATCCGTAATATGCTTAAAAGCCGGCATAATGCTGTTTTCTTCCTGGATGCCGAACTTAATCGCATGCTGAATACTTATTTGATCCGTACCATGCCGATAGGCTTTAGGATCCTTGAAATTTGTCGGCGGATAAGTTGAACGTATGGCAGAAATGCCTTGCCCATCTGCGTTTGCGCCATGACAAACAGCGCACCCATACGCCAAGTACACTTCTCTTCCCTGGCTAATTTGAGCCTCGTCATTTCCTTGACTAACCGGCCGCGATTCACAGCCTATAGACAAAAAAATAAATAAAACGGAACTAATCATCCATGTTAAAAAAAACTTATTCATTTAGTTTTTGTTTGTACCTTATCCGCGACAATGCCACAGCTCGGTGGAAAATTACGTTCCTGATTGAAGATCAACTTCCCCTGTTCATCAAACTTCCTGAGATTAAGCATCTCTCCTTTGATGTATGTTGCCTCTTCCTTAACTTTTCCGTCTTCATAATACTCTTTTAAAATACCATCCTCAAGATTATCCACATATCGTATTTCCGCTTTTAGCGCGCCATTCTCGTAATACGCTTTGACCGGCCCGTTGATTTTTCCATCATGCACGGTCTGAATGAAGGAAAGCCGGCCGTTAGGATAATATTCACGGGTGTATCCCTCAGGTTTGCCGTTTTTATACTGCGACATCGATTGAATTTTTCCGTCGGGGTAGAATTTCTTATAAACACCATTTAAAACAGTTTCATGAAGCCCCACGGGCATGCCCGTGGTACCAGTTTTTTCTGCCCGTGGGGCGGAATCCTGAGAGAAGCCCACGGTCATGGCCGTGGAGCGAATCGAAGGATCGGCGTGACCTATGCCGGTCATGCTCATCAACGCCCAAACTAAAAGTACATTTAACTTCACTATGTTGCCTTTCTATTGTTTTTAAAAATCAACAGAAGCCGCCTCATCAATAGACACATTGATATCCATTGATGAGACGGCCTCTCAATCATTTTCATTTGAAAAACCTTACCAGCCGACCTTCGCTGTCAAAGTCCATGTGAAATCCTGTGTTTGATGAATCCCGCCGACATCCTGAACAACAGGAAGCATGAAGGTACCTGTTAACCCAAAATTTTTGCATGGTTCAACAGTGACCGTAGGGCCCAAAAACAAAAAAAAACCACCGCTGTCCTTGATTGTTTCGCCAGCATCTTTATGTTTTTGCTCATACTGAATATTCGCGTCCAAACCAAGCTTTGTTTGAAGCAGCCTGCTGTCCGGATTTATTAAATAATCCGCAACTACCGATGTGGATAACAGATCACCGAAATGATAATCCTGAGCACCTTCCGATTTAAAAACATAGACCGCGTTAGCGACCCAAGAGATTCTTTCTGTTGCTTGCTCTCGATAAGCGCCGCCAAGCAGATAATCATACGAACCGCTGCCCGGCTGCAATTCCTGTTCGAAACGCGTCCCGACGGAGTTTTTCTCTTTGACCCCTCCTGTTGGAAATTTAACTCCCGCGATAGCACTCAGTGAAGAACGCTCATCCTGTCTGACGCGCCAATCACCCAGCAGTTGAAGATCGCCCAACCCTTGAGATGTCTGTTTGCTACCCAAGATTGCATGGCTATCCACTTCCAGAGAATGACGCATCACATAAGGAATCTGCGCCGTCAAAGTAAGCCGCTCATTGATTCGGTTGCCGATGGTCAGATGATGAAATTCTTCTGTGGTTTTATCGTGCACGTC
>JAHFGF010000069.1 GCA_023247595.1 Candidatus Omnitrophota bacterium | reverse complement strand
TAGTACCATGAAATACTTAGCGTATTAACAACTAACTTGACAATGTAGTAGTGCAAAAACATTGACTTGTGACATTAACAAAAGCGCTAAAACTAACAAGATTTTCCTCATATTTTCCTCACATTTTTGTTTACAATAAATTAACAAAATTTGACCCTATACGGATGATTGAAGTGGCGTATGTATAATATGTAATAAGACGTTAAATATAGCAGTTGCATCCAAATATGTCAAAAGGAAATCATTGCACAGACTTTTTGAGTCTTGCGCTAAAAATACACATTTTTTGGCGCAAAAAGATCTAAATCAGCATAAGTCAATTTTCTAAAAACTATATGCGCCGTGAAAGTCACGTTTCAACCCTGACCCCGTAGAGGGCATCTCCCGAAACGATACTTTTTTAAAATTTTTTAGGATTTTCTTAGAAAATAATATGGGGCGAACAATAATTCTACACTGGCGACCAAAGGGTTTTTTACAGTGGGGGCGATTCTGAAGATGACACCACTAAGAAAAATCGCAGCGAATTCCCGAGTCGATCTGTAATTATATTGAAGGGTAACCTGGAGGGCTACCCACCTTTTAACTATAAGTTTTTTGAGTTTCTGTGGGGAAGATGGTGGGTAGGCCCAATTATGCTCGATTGACCGTACCTAATCTGTCAGAAGATCAAATCCCGGAAAGTTTAACCCCTTTCATCCAATCGACCAAAGAACATTTATTATCGGTTTTACGATTAACTTATGATTTTGACCTGCACTTCTTTTCGAGACCAATTTGGTTTTTTGTAAAGACTGGTGAAGCGTATAACAGCGGCCTAAATATGCAAATAAAGAAATATATTCCAGCGTTTAACGCAGAGTTATTTCATTGTGCTTTATTGGGGAAGGCAAGTTTGAATTTTATCCCATGAGGGATACCAATGGTAAAATGATCACCTCCTATCTTTAATTCCCTGGCCTTTCAATCTTTTTTTGAAAAAACTGCCGAAGAAGTTTACGTAAGTTCATGTATTACCTTCTATTTAGCCTGTAATAAAAGATTACCGCAACAGGCCGCCCTCTATTGTTTTCCTTTTCTCGCAAACCTATACTATATTGAGTGCGCGTAAATAAAAATCTTTTCGAATAAAGGGCTGAATGTAAAACAATGAACGCGAATTATTTTTTTAGTTCATCATTCCTTTTACGACCGCTGATGGGAATTGTCATTCTCATCGGTTCTTCGCATTTGGTTTTGGCTGATGATGCGCCGGTCACAGTCAATGAAATTGTCAATGAAACCGTCGATGAACCCGCCAGTGAAATAGCCGCACCTGTTAAACCGCCAGAACCATCTCCTCAAGATTTATTTTGGTCTGCCATGGCTCAGAAAAATTATCAGGAAGCCGGACAGCACCTTGAAGCTTTGCTGGCCCAAGATTCCAAGAACCAAAATTATAAATTTCAAAAAGCTGAATGGCTGTGGTTAAGCGATAGCCCGCGGGCGTCGATAGAATGGCTTTCCACGGAAGAAAACAATCTTAATAAGAATGAAATAGTCAATTTCATTAACAAAATGTATTCCCGAACCGATCAAAGCGATCTTGAAGAAATATTTACGTCTTTGAATGAGCACGGCGAGGATGGGTTCTCGGTTGCCGAGGCTACTCTATTAGTCAAGACGCTTGCACCCCAGCCCGATGGTAAAAGCCAATTTTTGCTGCATCGAAAAAATCTTTTGAAAAATTTTGACCAATATCCCGACTCATTGGAATTTGATATAGCGGCAATGGTTGAACAATATGAATCTGTAAACGCGGCGGATAAACTCTATCAAATGGTCATTCTAAAAAATCCGCTGAACATCCATGCTTTGGAGCGGATTGGACGGATTTATCTCAAACAGATGCGATACAACGACACGCGTAAGATAATTCAAGACGGACTAAAAGCAGATTCAAAATCCTATTCCATCCTCATGCTCGAAGGCGAACTGCTGGAACAAACGCGGGATTTTCTTCCTGCCGTTCAAGTCTATAATCACGTTTTAGAAATCTACCCGTCTAATCAGGCCGCGTTTAACGTAAAGATGCGCGCGCTGATGGACCTGGGCGCCCATTCCCTGGCCTTGGATCAAATTTCAGCAAACCCTCAATCAGATCCTGTCTTGCATCAGCGTTCCCGAGGGAATATGGCCATGAGTTATATCCGTTGGGAAGAACCGAAAACCGCGTTGACGGCATTGACAGAAAAAACTTTGAAAAGAAAAGACGATTATGCTGTGGCCAAAAAAAATTATGCCTCTTTCGATCCCAAGTCTGCCAAAGTTGAAGACACGCGTAACCGATGGGACCGCATTTTGGCATTGAGCCAAACCGAACAATTCGATCAGGTGATCTTTGAATATGAACAAGCAGTTGATGACGGCGTTGAAATTCCGACGTGGATTGTTGAAGCGGCGGCGGATGCCTACCTCTATAATCGTCAGCCAAAAAAAGCCCTGAGCATGTACCAGTCGAGTTTAAACAAACAGTCCAGCTCTTATAAAACAAAAATGGCAGTCTATTACACCTATGTGGATTTGGGACAATTTAATCAAGCCGCCAAGCTTTTGGAAGCCATGGACCTTTTGGAACCTGTTCAGGTCAAGGAACGCGGAATCCTGACGGATAACGCGCGCAAGGAAGAAATCGCCCAGAATAAAGTTTGGCTTTTGATGTATCAGGACCGTCTGAAAAAGGCCCAAAAAATAGGCATGCAGTATCTTAAAGTCGCGCCCGCCTCCATTCAATTGCGTTCGTCCATGGCCCATCTTGCCCTGTGGCGCGGCTGGCCCCGTCAAGCGCTGCACAGATTCCGCATGATTCAAACCATGGACCCAACCTATGTTCAAGCAAGCATCGGTTACGCGCGGGCGCTTTACGACAACATGTATAAAAAAGAAGCCCGCGCATTTATTAGAGAACTTTACCATCAACATCCGAACAACCGGCATGTCAAACGAGCCAAACATTTAATAGAAGTTGACGATATGGGACTTTTGACATTAAACGCGTATTACCTCACCGAATTTCCCGGCGAGGACGAATTCGGTTTGTCCCTGCGGGTCGACGAACCTGTCACCGATCATAATCAATTATTTGCGCAATTAATCCGCCGGGAAACAACACAAACAGGAACGAACGACCTGACCGAACGTTTTTACGTCGGAGATATTTATCAGCCGAACATGACTTGGAAACTGACTGGCGCTTTAAGCGGGGATTACCGAAGCGGAAATAAAATCGGCGCAATCGCCGGAGTTGAATACATGCCCGATGATTTCTGGACGTACGCGTTTGATTATGATTCGCATTCCATTGACGTTCCTTTGCGCAGCCGCGCCGAAGGCATCGACGTACAAGATTATAAATTATCCGCGCGCTACCGCCGCCATGAATCGTTTAACACGAGCTGGTCTGTGGATCTCAAAGATTTTGAGGACAGCAACCAAAATTTAAATTATGCCTGGTCAACGGATTCAGCCGTCTGGACCTACGCGTATTGGAAATGGCGCATGGGAACAGAGCTCGCGTACGCCACGTATTCCAAGCAGGACGTGAATTATTACAGCCCCGAGGCTGTTTATGCTTTTTATTTAATCCCTAATGTCGAGCACACCTGGTACCGCCGTTATGAAAAGGCCGTTGTTGACCGTTTCTTTGTCGGGGTCGGGCAGCAGTGGCAGAAAAATTTCAGCGCCGCAGATGTGGGTTTCTTACGTTATGAAATTGAATACAGGCATTCCGACACATTCAGCGTCCTGTTCGGGACGATCTACGCGTTGCGGAATTACGACAATGATGACGTGAATTCACTAAATGTTTACGGGACTTTACGCAAGCGATTCTAATGGGAGTTGTGTTATGAGATATCTACGAACAATGTTAACCGCCGCAGTTCTTGCAACGGCCTTATTGGGCTCTGCCCTTCCATCGACGGCAGACAGCACCAGCGGACTGATTGTCCTGTGTTATCACGACATCCCTAAGGATGTGGATCAGGATAATTTCGGGGTCGACCAAAAAAGTTTTGTTAATACCATTGAATATTTCCGGGCGCATGGCTTTCATTTCGTGAGCCTCAATGACGTTATCCTCGCCCAGAAAAAGGGCAAGCCGCTCGCGCCCAAGCCGGTGCTTCTGACATTTGACGACGCGTATGCCAGTTATTACGATTTTGTTTTTCCGCTTTTAAAGGAATACCGCATTCCCAGCGTGCTTGCGGTTGTTTCCGGGTGGATTGATTCTCCTCCTCCGTCGGTCAAACAAAAAATCATGACCTGGGCCCAGCTTCAGGAAGTATCCAAGAGTCCTTTGGTTGAAATCGCTTCGCATTCGCATGATCTCCACAAAGGGTTCAACTATAACCCGCAAGGAAACGAAGATGCCGCGGCCGTCGCGCGGTTCTTTGATCTGAAATCTCTCAGTTACGAGGACAAAGACATTTACCAGAAACGCGTCTGGGCGGACATTTTAAAATCCAAAGAAACCTTAGAAAGCCGCTTGGGAATCAAAGTCCACTCCATTGCCTGGCCGTATGGAAAATACAACGCGATCGGCGTTAAAGGCGCTCAAAAGGCGGGCATTGATATTAGTTTAACTTTAAATGACCGCTATTCCGACATTCATACGGCGGGGATCATTGAACGATTTCTCGTCTACAAAAATCCTGAGCTTGAATATTTATTGCGATTTCTTAAACTTAAACCCGATGTGCCCGCGCAAACGCGTATCATGCAAATCGACTTGGACAACATCTACGATGAAGACCCCAAACAGGTTGAACGAAATTTAAACGCGGTGTTAGACCGCGTCAAAGAAATGAAAGTGACCACTGTTTATCTGCAGGCGTTTGCTGATCCGCAGGGAACCGGCAACGCGCAATCGGTTTATTTCCCCAACAGAGTTCTACCGGTGCGCATGGATCTTTTTAACCGCGTGGCGCATCAGCTGCGCACGCGGTCCATGGTTGAAGTTTACGCCTGGATGCCGATGCTGAGCATCATTTTGCCTGATGAAACTAAAACCGAAGCTTTGCAGGTGAAAAAATACGCCTTTGGTGAAGTCGTCAATAGCGACGAGCCGTACCAACGCCTCTCTCCTTTTAATAAAGAAACCCTAAAGATCGTTTATCAACTGTATGAAGATTTAGCCGTCAATGCCGCTGTTGACGGCGTGCTTTTTCAGGATGACGCGTATTTGACGAACATGGAAGATTTTAGTCCTGACGCGCTGAAAGAATATTTAAAAATTACGGGAGGCTCTCTAAAAGATCCTGAAGATTTATCCCAAGACGAACAAAACGCCTGGACGCAAAAAAAGACCGACCAGCTTATCTATTTTTCGCAGGAACTTATGAAAGCCGTCCGGTATTACCGCCCTGAAGCGCGTTTCGCGCGCAACCTTTATCCTTCTGTTTTGACAGACCCCAAAGGCGAGGAATCATTCGCCCAGAATTATGAACAAACACTTAAGAAGTATGATTACGCCGTCGTCATGGTGTATCCGTATCTCGAGGAAATCAAAAGCCGCCGCGATCGCTGGTTTAAACAATTGGTGGATACGGCTAAAGCGCATCCGCAAGGACTTGAAAAAACGGTCTTTAAAATTCAGGCGTTTGATTGGAACAAAAAAGTTTGGCTTAAAACAGAAATGTTAAACAATTGGCTAGAAGCACTCGTTGCCGACGGAGCGTATCATTTGGCCTATTATCCGGATGATTTTCTTGAGGACCATCCGCGGGCTGATGAAATACGCATGATGATGTCAACGGAGGATTTCCCGTTTAAACGGAAATAAAAACTATGCTGCAGGCTATTTACAATTTCGTTTTCTACTATCCCCTGTTCATGTCCTTTGCCTTCATGATCGGCGGGATTATTTATCATTTTTTCCGGGAACCGAAACAGGAAGACATTGAATTGCCGCAGTCTCCTTTGGTATCTATCCTCATCCCCTGCCATAACGAATCCGAGTGCATCCGAGAAACGGTCGGTTATTTAGAAAAACAGGAATATCCGAATTATGAAATCATTGCCATTGATGACGGCTCCAAGGACGACACGCTAAAAATTCTTTTAGAATTAGAAAAAACTAATTCCCGCCTGCGCGTCGTGCAATTGGCAACCAACCAAGGCAAAGGCATGGCCTTGACCATGGGCGCGATTGCCTCCAAAGGCGAATATTTGGTATGTATCGACGCAGATGCCCTTTTAGACCCAGCGGCTGTCAAATATTTCCTGTGGCATTTCCTGAATTTTCCGCGCGTGGGCGCCATTACGGGCAATCCCCGCGTGCGTAACCGCACCAGCATCATCGGTAAAATCCAGGTCGGTGAATTTTCATCGATCATCGGAATGATCAAACGCACGCAGCGCATTCTGGGAAAAATCTACACAGTTTCCGGCGTCATTGCCGCGTTTCGCAAACGCGCGCTTCTTTCCGTCGGATTTTGGAGCAATGACATGGTGACTGAAGACATTGATATCAGCTGGAAATTACAAGTGAAGTTCTGGGACATTCGCTACGAACCCCGCGCTTTGTGCTGGATCCTCATGCCCGAGACGCTCAAAGGTTTATGGCGCCAGCGCCTGCGCTGGTCGCAAGGCGGGAGTGAAGTCTTGCTTAAATATTTTGGCTCCATGTTTCGTTGGCAGCAAAGACGCATTTGGCCGCTTTACTTTGAATATACTGTCAGCATTTTCTGGGCTTACATGCTTTTTATGACGTTCGCTATTTATATTGTCGGCCTTTTTGTAACACTGCCGCCGTCGGTGGTTGTTAAAGGAATAATTCCGGGATGGACCGGTATTATCCTGGCGATTTCTTGTCTCATCCAAATGGCCATCGGGCTTGTCATCGACAGCCGCTTTGAACCAAAAATTTATAAGATGTATTTTTGGCTCATCTGGTATCCGCTGATCTATTGGATAATTAACGCGGTAGTTACCGTTATCGGTTTTCCGAAAGCCATGATTAAAAAAAGAGGGACTATTGCCGTCTGGGAAAGCCCGGACCGGGGATTTTAGGGAGATCTTATGACTCAAGAAGAAAACAAAAAAAGCAACGACCAAAAAGAACAGGATCGATTGATCATCGATCGTCCCGAAGCATTAAGCCCGATGCGCAAAGGCATGGAGCTTACTGTCACAGCCATCGGCTGGTTCATTTGGGCCGTGCTGTGCCGCCCCCTGCTTCTGGTTTTCTTATGGTTTGTGGGATTTCAGATTTTCTACGAACACATGATCCGCTTGGGCGGTTTTTCAGCGCTGATTGATTTTGGGTTCATCTACATGGGCGCAATCTTCGCCCTCTATTTAATAATCCGCGGCTGGAATTTCTATAATGCCAAGAAATTCAAAAATAAAGAACGGCGCAAAAGCGATAAATTGGTAACGGCTCAAGACTTAGAAAACTTTTTTGAAATGCCCCCTCATTCCGTCGACAATGCGCGCGAATGGAAGAATGTTACGGTAACATTCGCAGAAAACCATCAGATCATTCTTGCGCAGACAGGCAATTCAAATCCGAAAAAGCAGGCCAAGGGTTTGTTCAGGCCGACATAAGAAATAAAAAATCAGGCGGGAATTACTATTCTGCTTCACAGGAATATTCTCGAGCAGAATAATTGCTCCGAAGCAAAAAAACAAGTTCTATTACTTTTGCGAAGGAGAATGTTTTATCGCGTGGCATTCAACTGCTTTTCAGCGGCGGGCTGTTTGACTGCGTTTAGCTGAGCAGGGTCTACCAGTTTATAAATCACTTCATTCTCTTTGACCAGGCCCATTTTTTCGCGGGCGACTTTCTCGAAATAATCCGGATCATCCTTCAAAAGTCTTTTTTCTTCACGCAAGGCCGCGTTTTTTTTGGTCAAGTCTTTGATCTGGTGTTCGTAATCCTGGTTCTTCTGTTTCAAATCCTGCATCTGCGAATACGACGGCAGAAAAAATGCCAGGACCAGAATCGCAAATGTAAAAAGCCAGAGAGGATTGCGCAACATAAAGACCTCGGAGAGAGCACAAACGAACACCTGTAACTTGTGTTCACCTTGTGCCCTTGTAACTTGTGCTCATGTGTACTTATTTAACGTGAGTTCGATCTAAGCCTGGCTCAAGTGTGAGGGTTGGGATGAACGTGAATTGAGACCTACACAATTTCTTTAGAGACTTATTAGAGGAATTGTGTGCGGTCTCGTTGAACGGAATCACAATCCTCACACTTGAGCGATACGCATATGGGAGAGATTCCATTTAATCCATACGGCTCCACGATCCGCTAGTTCATTATTCTAATGATT
>JAHFGF010000237.1 GCA_023247595.1 Candidatus Omnitrophota bacterium | reverse complement strand
TCGAGGGATTCCAAACTGCCAATATCATACCATTTCCCTTTAAATTGAAAACCATAAACATTTTTCTTTGCCGCCAACCACTGAATATATCCGCCGGCAGCGTCCGTCGAGGTTGCCTCTTTGATGTAATCATCCATGAAACCGAGCGTTGCTTTTGGAAAATAATAAAAACACATCGCGATGAAGCTTGATGCCGGCTTTTGCGGCTTTTCTTGAAGTTCAACGACTCTTTTCTGGGCGTTAACCACAACGACTCCAAACTTGCTGGCAGCTTTTATATCACCGATATCGTAAAGACCAATGGTCATGGCCGGAATTTTTTGTTGCGCAAAGCGGATAAATTCCCCAATACCAAAATCAAATACGTTATCTCCGCCGACAACCAGCCAATCGTCCACTATTTTTTCATTTTTCCAGACAAAATTGATATCACCGACCGAACCTAGCCGCTCCTCGGGAATATTGGTGCCATCGTTGACAATCCGAATGGGAACACGCAAACCTTTTTTCATTTGTGCCCACTCTTGAAAATTTTTACAAAATTTATTATTGGTCACCACCACAACTTCTGAGGTTTCTGGACAATCCACCACCTTCTCTAATATATAGTCGATCATCGGCTTGTTGTGGATTGCCAAAAGCGGTTTGGGCGTATCTTTGGCAACACTCGCTAATCGGGTCCCATATCCGGCTGCTAATATCAATACCTTCATTTTATCCCTTACCCCTTCCCTTTGTCCCTCATTATTTCTTATCCTCCATAACATAAATATGCGGGGCAAGTTCTTTGACTTTGGCTGTTACATATTCTTCCACTTCTTGGCTTGTAGATAAACTCATTGCTTCTTCAGCCAAACGCTGAGCATCGCTTAAGCGCACACTGCGGATTAATTTTTTGATCTGCAAAATACTAGAGGCGGACATGCTTAGATCGTCAATTCCCATTCCTAATAACAAAAACGCCAAATACGGTTCACTGGAAATTTCCCCGCAAAGGCCGATACGGATATTTTCATTATGTCCAGCGTCAATCGTGCGTTTGATCATCCGCAAAATCGCCGGATGCGCCGGTTCATAAAGATGCGCCGCTTTAGCGCTCACCCGGTCAGCTGCCAGCGCATATTGAATAAGATCGTTTGTTCCAATGCTAAAAAAATCAGCCTCTTTGGCCAACAAATCAGCGATCATAACCGCGGCCGGAACTTCAATCATAACGCCGACGGGCATGTGTTGGTCAAAAGGAATTTTCTCGGCTTTCAAATTCCGTTTTACTTCTTGTAAAATAGCGTTAGCCTGACGCAACTCGCCTACTCCCGAAATCATAGGATACATGAGCCGCAATTTACCGTGGACGGACGCACGCAAAACCGCGCGCAGTTGTGTTTTAAAAATATCCGGCCGCTCCAGGCAAAAACGAATCGCCCGCGCCCCCAAAAAAGGATACATTTCTTTGGGAATCTGAACACTTGAAATAAATTTGTCCCCGCCTAAGTCCAACGTGCGGACAGTCACCGGAAACGGATCAAATTTTTGTGCAACAAACTTATACGCCTGATACTGCTCTTCCTCGGAAGGTAAATCAATACGATTCATATAAAAAAATTCCGTGCGATAAAGGCCGATGCCTTCAGGCCCGTATTTTTTAATGGACGCAAGCTCCTCAGAAATTTCCAGATTTGCTAAAATGAAAATGCGTTTACCATCAATCGTTTCTGCCGGTAAATCCTTAACATCATCCAGCCGATCACGAAACGCCATGATTTTATTTTGTTCCTTTTCATAAACTTCCTTTGTTTCTGACGTGGGATTGATGATGACAACCCCATGGCGGCCGTCCACAATCAAGAAATCCTGGTTGGTAATCTTTAACGTCGCGTCTTTAAGCCCGACAACAGCCGGGACACCCAAAGATTTAGCGATGATGGCGGTATGCGAAGTCCTTCCTCCAATATCGGTGACAAAAGCAAGAATTTTTTTATTATAAAGACTGACCGCGTCCGATGGAGAAAGATCGTGGGCCACAATAATAATTTCTTCAGTCAAATTTTCCAGATCATGCAGCTTAGACTCATCCATCAAATGTTTAAGAACCCGGCGGCCGATATCATTAATATCCGATTTACGCTCTCTTAAATACTCATCCTGAATTTTAGAAAATGCCTGGACATATTTCTTTAAAACCTTTGTGAACATATACTCGGCCGACACCTTCTGACTTTTGATGCCTTTGACCACTTCCTCAATGAGCATGCGGTCCTCGAGGACCATCAGATGCGCGTCAAAAATTTGGGCATGCTGTCCACCCAGTTCCTGCTGAATTTTATCTTTGATACCGCAAATTTCTTGCCGGGTTTTGATAAGCGCTTCCTCAAAACGGGCAATTTCGATGTGAATCTCCGCTTCCATGATCGCGCGTTTGGGCACGTTAAAATCCTGCCTGTCCAAAATAAATGCCGAACCGTGCGCAATCCCCGGTGCTGCCGGGACTCCTTTTAAAACCAATTCACTCATTGCTGCTAGCTTTCTTTTTCTTTATTTAGAAATTCTTCCAAATCCGCCATTGCTTTTTGGGCATCATCACCTTCAACAATCAACCGAATTTTAGTTTGATACTGCG
>JAHFGF010000236.1 GCA_023247595.1 Candidatus Omnitrophota bacterium | reverse complement strand
ATTTCATGCCGCTGTATTCCACGAAATAACCGATGATTTCCGATTCTCCCTCGGGAAGATCAAAAGGAATGCGTTTGGTCTCGGCGGTCGCGGCTGTTAAAAACAATAAAAACGCCAACGGCTGAACAAACATTCCCCACTTGGGAAGCCAGCCGAACAAATATTCGCCCTGGGCGCGAACCAGCACCTGCAGGTCGATGGTATTAAACACCATGATGACGCCCATGATGGCCGCTCCCATGGTGATTTCATAGGCAATCATCTGGGCCGCACCGCGCATGCCGCCCAAAAACGCGTAATTGTTGTTCGAGGAGAAACCCGCCAAAACAACGCCGTAAACGCCCATGGACATCATGGCAAAAATATAAAGAAGCGCGACATTAATATTGGCCGCCTGCAATTCAATCACGCGATCGCCGAGAATCAGCCGATCACCAATCGGAATAGCGGCAAAACCAACCAGCGCGAAAACAACGGATAAATACGGGGCGAGGTTAAATAAAAACTTGTTGGCTCCCTGAGGAATGAATTCTTCTTTGCTTAACATCTTAAGCACGTCGGCAATCGCGTGGAAAAGTCCCAGGGCTTTGAAACCAAAAATTTTGGCGCGATTGGCCCCGATGCGATCCTGCATCACAGCGCTCTGCTTGCGTTCAACCCAGGTCAAAAGACCAGCCAAGCCGAACATGGCTCCGAGCGTGCCGCAACTTAATATGACTTTGATTAAAATTTCCATGGAGCCCCACGGGCAAGCCCGTGGTACCTTTCTAATTGACCCCTCGCATCACCGCTTGAAGATTTCTTCGAAATCTTCTGCGCATGCTTCGGGGTTATCCGCACTTGCCTCTTTAGCGGCGGAATCCGCCTGTTTGACTTTCTTCTACTTCCTAAGGAAATGTCAAACAGTGCCACGGCTTTTACTTCACATTCATCCGCGGATAAAAGCCGTGGTATTCTGCCTGTCCCGGCTGCGCCAGGTGACAGGCCGGGGACGAAGGCGGATAATCACTTTAACTCTTTAAAATCAAACCCTGTTCGCCAACTTTTTCATGCGTCATTTCAGAAAAAGCATTAACCGAAGTTGCCAATTCTTGAAAGACATCTTCTGAGCTTTTATAATTTAATGCGATGTTCAACTGTGCGGCCAAAAGCGTTAATATTTCCCAATCCGCTTTGGCATCTGCCAACGGCAGAAATGCCTGCCAAATCCTTTGAACCCTTTGCTGGAAATTAGTGAATGTCCCGTCTTTCTCGGCGTAAACAGCGCTGGGAAGGATCACGTGAGAAAATGAACACGTGTCATTAAAATTGCTTCCCTGCCACACAAACAATTTCACATTTTTGGCAATTTGCGAAACAACGTCATGGCCGTACAATTTAACTAAATCGTGGCCAAAAACGTATAGGATCTCAATCTCGCCGCGCTTGGCCTGTTCAATAATATTTTTCGCGTCCGTTCCATCCGGGCTTTGCAAAATCGCCTTGGCGCCGGCGGTGTTTGGATTTTTATCCGCCTTAATCAAAAAATCGTCGCTGTCGCCGGGCTTTTCAGAAACCCTGTAATCCACCTGAGCCTGTTTCAATCCGTCCTTGAAAAGCTTTCGAACCACAAACAAATCTTCATTAGTTAACTGCGCGGAGGCAATAACGCCGATTTTTCCAGCATGACCGGCCTTCTGCACTTGATTAAATTTTTGAGCAACCGTGTCAATCGCCTGATCCCAGGAAATGGCTTCATTATTAATTTGCGGATACAGCACTCTGTTCTCATCGATAAAACGATAATTGTATCGGCCGTCATCGCAGATCCAATACTGATTCACATCGGGATTAAGACGCGGTTTTAAACGCATCGCGCGGGCTGTCTTTTGCGTGCGGGGCCTTTGTTTATCCCAATGCACTTCAATATTGCAGCCCATACTGCATCCGGGACAGACCGATTTGGTTTGGCCCAAATACCAGACGCGGCATTTAAAACGAAAATCTTTATCGGTCAACGCGCCGACCGGACAGATATCCACAACGTTCGCGGAATATTTATTATCGAGCTGTTTTCCCGGAACGACGTCCAATTCAGAATGATCGCCTCTATTAAAGACGCCCAGCTCATTGGTCTTGGTGATCTGGTCGGAAAAGCGGACACAGCGCGTGCATAAAATGCATCGCTCCTGGTCAAGCATGACCGTCGGGCCGATAGAAAAAGCCTTCTTGTGTTTTTTGACTTTAACGTCCACCAGACGGCTGTTGTATTGGCCGTGCTCCATATAATAATCTTGAAGTTTGCATTCTCCAGCCTGGTCGCAGACAGGACAATCGACGGGATGATTGACCAGCAAAAACTCCAAAACACTTTTGCGCGTTTCCAGCGTTTTAGGTGAATTCGTTTTAACAACCATGCCTTCGGCAACCGGCGTATAGCACGCGATCTGAAGTTTGGGCTGTTTCTCCACTTCCACCATGCAAATGCGGCAATTGCCGGAAACCGGCAGCGCCGGATGATAACAATAGCGGGGAATATCAATGCCGAGTTTTTCCGCGGCCTGGATAATCGTTGTTCCGGCGGGGACTTCTATTTCTTTTCCATCAATGGTTAATTTGGGCATAATTAATGGGCAACCCTTTGCAAGTTTGAT
>JAHFGF010000235.1 GCA_023247595.1 Candidatus Omnitrophota bacterium | reverse complement strand
GCCCGAGGCTAAAGAAAAAAGCGCCTCATTATTCTGCGCAAGTCTTTTAATCGGATTAAGACCGATGACACCGTTGACATTACCGGGGTCATAAAAAAGATCGCCTTGACTGAATGAACCGTTAAAAACAATCGTTTGATGCTGATAAGTTTTGTTTAACCGGTAAATAAAACTTTGCGGCTCTTCCGAAATCATTTCCGAGAGTTCCAACTTTAAGCCTGTTGTGTCCACCTCAAAGCGCTCATGCAGAATTTCGGTTATGGCCGTTTGCAGGCTCTTGCCGGATTTCATTTTCTTTCGAACAGCATCAATTCTTTCCTCGTTGCGCAGATTGATTTCTTTTTGGAAAACCGTCGTCAACAAAACCGAAAGCACCTCAAATCCATGATAAGAATAATTCATGAGATTAGGCTTAACGAAAAACGAATCCGACACAGCAATCACAACGTCTTTGGAATACCGCTCTTTCGGAAGAAGGTCGACTCTCTTGCGCTCGGCCCAGAGTCTGATGAGAATTCCACCTTGCTCAGGGATTGCTTTGATGATTTCCTGCAAACTTTTGACCGCCGCCTGACGGATAAACGGGGCATTGATATCACCGCTGAACCAAAGCAGGTTATACTCGGCTTCCACGATTGCTTTTCTTTGCTTGACTGTTACGTGTTTATTTTCCAGGATCAGCAATTTTCCAATGACCTCGACAAAGAAATGCGCGAACTCAGGCGCTACGGGAATTTTTAATAAAAAGCCCAGGCCATTGTTATTCATGACGGCACCAGCGACCGCGCGCTGAACAGCAGGATTTCTTAAATCATCGCGCAAGATTCTTAACGCCTCTGTTTTTTCTGCGAGCGTCCCACTTTTGATCGTGCGCAGCAGACTGCGATATTTTTTATTGTCCGTTATTTCCGCGGCCAGTCCGTCAGCGCCGCCACCGAAGCCAATCGTCAAAGCTGCGGCCATCGTCAACGTCCGTCCCAAAAAATTCCGGCGGGAGACCAGCGCCGAGGCGTCGGGCCCAACCACATTTAATAAAACATTTTCAAACGCCGCCCTGGCCTGATCAGTCGTTAACACTTTTTCAAAGGCAGTCTTTAATGCTGCACGCATTTCCTTAAGATTAGCTTCCCCTCGATGAAAACGATTGACCACTCGCCCAAGCTCCGGATCAAATGGCACGCCTCTTATAACTTCAATCTCTTTCCTTTTTAAAACTTCCCCATATTGGCTATTTAAAAACGCATGCATCGTCTCACGCCCCATATCTTGTCCATTCTGAGGAAAATCAAATTTTAAAATTTGTTGACCCAAGCTTTGTTCCAAACCTTTACTCTCTTGTTCATTCAATAAAAACACCAACCGAAAACCCGGATGGACTTTTAAAGTTTCACCGTTGAATTGCATTGTGTCGCCTTGCTGCCCAAACACTTCCCTGACCATGGAAAGAATATCAATGTCTTGATCTTTGATGTCATCCGCTTCCAAAAGCAACGCCTTTCCATTAATAATGGCGTCACGAAATAACTTTCTAACAAACTGAGCATCAACGCTCTCTTTTTTATATTGTGCTTCTACAATTTCTTGCCCTAAAAAAACGACACCAGTTATATCAGTGGATTTATATTTCTTTAAGTAAGCAATAAAATCATTTAAATACCACTCCCGTGTAATATAGAATTCCTGTTGATTCCTCAAATGTCTTGCCATAACAAAATGCTGATTTTTAGCAATAAGAGCGTCTTCAAATTGTATAAACCTTTCCTTAATAGTCTGTCCATGGTCAGGTAGTTTTACGGCGACCTCATCAAAGATGGCTTTAACTTCTGCTAATGTTTTCCCTCGGGCATTAACAAAAATGCCGTTTTCCAACGGATCATAAACCGCACCCGGAACAGACTCCACAATTTTAATCTCTTCGGGCGTCAGCATCCTGGCCAAGGAATCAATGGCGTGCCAGGAAATGATAGGGTTATTACGAATTTCTTCAATATCTTCGACACCATAGAAGTCATTAAACCCTGAATTATTTGTGCCATACCCTTTAATATTCAATACTTGAACAGCCCAGGCCACTTGTGGTTCAAGTTCATCGACAGAAACGCCCATTGCCAATTCCAGTCTGTGTTGTTCAATAAATTTTGCTGTAGGGGAACGACTATAGTTAATCAAAGATTGCCTGACCCAAGGTTGATCTGCAGGCAAATTGGCAATATTGGCAGAAAGGGGTTGATTGATCGGATTTCCAAACAAATCCGAGGCGTCGGGGGTGGATAAGTCTGGCTGGACTTTTCTTAGGAAAGGCGCGGGTTGATTCTTTGCATACTGAATCGGAACTAATTTCTTTTGGGCAATGCCCGGGTAATACAGCGCAGGGTCTTCTAAAACGGCATCATTAAAATACCGATGATAAATTAAGCCGCCAGGTTTGACTAATCGTTCTTCCTGTTGGGCAATCTTTTTTAAAATTCCAACGCCCTTCTCTCGTCTGTCAGCGTCGTCTCCAAAAGTGGTCTTGTCAATTCCTTCGGCAAAAACTAAATCAAACGATTCATCGGGAAAATATTTAGGAAACTTATCCAAGTCTGCGGCGTTGGCTTTGTACAACTTAAGACGCTTGATGGCGGCGCGATTCTG
>JAHFGF010000068.1 GCA_023247595.1 Candidatus Omnitrophota bacterium | reverse complement strand
GAAAATTAAAGATGAAATTGTTATGGAGATTGATAGTTATAAGAAAGAGAATGTAAGCGAGAAATGGGCTAAGAATCGTAATCAATTGCAAACATTGGAGAAAGATATAGCCGCCTCGATTCAGGAAAGAAACACTCATTCTATTGCGCTTGAAGCTATTGAAAATAAATATGTTACGAAGTCCGGATCTTCGAAGAAATTGCCCGAAGAACAGAAACTTCAGGCTAATTTGGTTCAGTTAAAAGGGGAAAATAAGAAGTTACAGAAAAAGGTTACAGATTTAAGGGCGGTTATGGTTAATTTGGACAAAAATAAGGCCAAACTTGAGAAAATGCTTGGGGATAATTAATCAATACTCTGTTTGACAGCATATACCCTGTGTGTTATATTTTACCAGGTGTGTACGTTCTTTTACAGGTCTGTTAGATATTGCGGTAAACCATTCGTAAGGGTGGGGCACAAAGCTATAGGGCCCTATAGTATATAGGGCAGCCAGTTGCTATTGAATACTTTGAACCCTATTCTGAATTAGATAGGGTTTTTTTGTTGGATATTGAAAGGAGGGTCAAAAGTTTTTATTTATTCGTACGACGGTATAAAAAAACATCAGAGGGGTCTGAATTAAACGTCATCATACTTTATCCTATAATGATCTCCTGATGGTTCAAATACCGGACTTAAATTAATTAGGAGACTATAGTGAAACGTATAAAGAATCAAAAAGGTTTTACGCTTGTTGAAATCATGATCGTTGTTGCCATTATCGCTCTGCTGGCCGCGATCGCTATTCCCAACTTGTTAAGAGCAAAGATGTCGGCGAATGACGCGTTGGCCAAGGCCACGTTGAGATCGCTGTCGACAGCATCCGAGTCATATGCCACAGCATACTCGGGTAACTATCCGACTGACGAAACGTCGTTGACCGGGGCCACCCCACCGTATCTTAATTCTAGCTACTGCGGTAGAATCTTATCCGGTTTTATTATTACGTGTAATCAGTTCTCAAATAGCTACACGTTCACGGCTACACCAAATACGCCTGGTACTTCCGGTACCCAGACGTTCACTATTACGACCGGCGGAGTTTTGACCCCATAATTTTGAGGGGAGGAATAGTTGTTATGTTGTATTCGAACTTGTTTTGAAGGTCAGTGAGATGGAAGTAATCGTTATCATCATCTCCAGAAATGAAGTCTCCTGATCTCAAGGTTGGTTCGAAAAACCAAAAAGGAGAGAGTATGAAACGTCTACAAAATCAAAAAGGTTTTACGCTCGTTGAAATCATGATCGTTGTTGCCATTATTGCTCTGTTGGCCGCGATCGCTATTCCCAACTTGTTAAGAGCAAAGATGTCGGCGAACGATGCGTTGGCCAAGGCCACGTTGAGATCATTGTCTACATCTTCGGAGTCCTTTGCGACATCCAATAATGGTAATTATCCTGGGGACGTCACGTCCTTGACGGGTGCTACACCTCCGTATTTAAACCAGAATTACTGCGATAATTTGCCGCACTCAGGGTTTAATATTGCATGTAATTGGGGTCCTGGCACATACGCGTTCGTAGCCACACCGGTTACACCTGGTACTTCAGGAACGCAAACGTTCACCATTACAACCGGTGGTGTTTTGACACCATAATTGATTCAAGTTGATTCGTTTAAAGAAGAGAGGCTTAATGGCCTCTCTTCTTTTTTGAGAATAAAAAACCATTCTTTTTCCATTTTCTAAATTAATTTTGTTAAAATAAAATCACTTATGAGGCAATTAGCGCATTTCAATTTATTATTGGAACAGTATTTTCGGTTTGTGAAAAAATTGTTGCCGAGTGAAAAAGGTGTTTCCAAGGTCGGGTTTGATTTAACCCCTACTTCCTGTAAGTATCTGCAATTGGCTCAAATAGGTGATGGTTATGAAATTCAAGGCTGGGGTATTGAGTCTTTTGAATCCAGCAACATCATTGACGGGCTGAAACTTGTTTTAAACCGGCACGCACTTTCCATAAAATCTCCGGTCACGTCTGTTTCTGGTAAGGGAACGTTGATTCGGTATATTGATATGCCGCGCATGTCTCTTACCGATTTAAAAAAATCCTTCTCTCTTGAAGTAGATAAATACTTTCCATTTGATAAAGATTCCATATATACAGACTGCTCAATTCTTGATCCAAAAAGTAAGGACAAGAAAATGGCCGTTTTAATTGCTGCTGTTAAAAAAGATATGATCGATGAGAGGATGAAAATTTTGACAACGGCAGGTTTTGAGCCGCAACAGGTGACGATCAATGCCATCGCCGTTGCTAATGCTTATCAGAAATTAAGCGCACAGTCTGATACGGACAAAACTAAGAATTGTGCCAAAGCCATATTGGATATCGGCGATTCCGTTAGTAATTTAATGATTCTCAAAGATATGGTGCCGCGTTTTACAAGAGATATTTTCATAGGCAGCCAGGAGATTACCAAACGAATTTCAAATGCCTTAAGCATTAGCATGGAAGAGGCGGAATCCTTAAAGGTTAATCCCGGTGATCAAATTGAAAATGTTTACAACATCTGCGAGTCGACAATTTCTAATTGGGTTTCTGAGATCAGGCTTTCATTAGATTATTTTATTACTGAAAAAAATATCCAGGTGGATGAACTTTTATTGACGGGTGGAGGTTCGATGCTGACGGGGATGGAAACTATGTTTGAGAAGAATTTAGATTTGAAGGTCCGCAAATGGGATCTTTTATCAAGGGTTAGTTTTTCTCCATCGGTTGATAAAGCCGCAATATTAAAACAGGCGCCGCGTTTAGCCGTTGCCTTGGGATTGGCCTTGAGTCAGTATGATTGATATTAACCTTATTCCAGATCAGATGCGTAAACGCCGGAAAAGTGATTTTTTTTCCGGAGGTGTGTTTAATATTCCCAGAGAAGTATTGGTCGGTATCGGCGGAGGAATACTGGTTCTCATGTTTTTTATCGATGGGCTTTTTTTCTTTGCAAAAATTATTAAATTCATGGAATATCAGCATGTCAAATCTAAGTGGCAGGTCATTCAGCCTGAGAAGTCTGCGATGGATACCATTAAACAGAATCTTCAAGAGGTTCAAAAAGAAGTCAAGGCCATTAAAGACATCATGGATGGTCAAAGTTCCTCTTGGTCGCAAAAATTAAACGCATTAAGCAACAGTTTACCCAAAGGCGTGTGGTTGAGAAAAATTACTCTTAATGAGAAACAGCTGTTCATAGAAGGATCGACGGTATCGCAAGGACAGAGTGAAATTATTAATGTGGGTAATTTTGTCAGTAATATGAAAAAAGATGCTCAATTTATGAATGATTTTGAAAGCATCGAAGTGGATTATATCCAAAGCCGTAAAACGGAAGGCTTACAGGTTTCCGACTTTACAATTTTAGCGAAGCTCAAATGAACTTTAAACTAGACTTGATCATAGAAAAGTTAAAAAAATTAGACCCTCAATATCATTACTATATCCTTGGGGGGGCGCTATTATTGGTGTTCTTATTTAATTATTTCTGTCTGCTTAAGCCGCTCTTGGGGTCGCTTAATAAAGTTAATAGTCAAATTTCAGAAATGCGCCAAAACATTGAAGATGTGAAAACGGACATTGCGCGAGTAGGACAAAATCGTGATCAGCTGGAAAAAATACGGAACCAAGTCAACGAAGTAAAAGTTAAAATACGTTCCGCCCAGGAAGTGCCCATGATCCTTGAAGATATTTCGCGAAACGCTAGCGAATATGGAGTTAAGATTGATCAATTGATGCCGCTCAAGGAACAGAAAGTGCTGCTTGCCAAACAAAGGGATGTGGAGTATTATGCGTTGCCTATACTTATTCAGGCGCGAACCCCTTATCATGATCTGGGACGGTGGCTCGCGCAATTAGAACAGGATAAGATTTTTTACAGCGTCGGGAGTTTGAGCGTTTTGACGAATCCGAAAGATCCGATGCGTCATCAAATACAGTTAACGGTAAAAGCGGCCATTTTTGAACCTAGCAAAGATAACAAAAAAGAGAAAAAATGATCCGCGGGTTATTGTTCATAGGTTTGATTTTATGTATTACCGTTTCCTCAAGTTTTGCTTATGAAGACAGCGGTCTGCGTGATCCTTTTTGGCCGTTGGTTTCTGCAAGTGGAACGATTGTTAATTACGGACAGGATGTTTCAGTTTCTGATATGGTTCTTGAGGGAATTGTATCTAGTGCCGAGGGAGTATATACAGCGATCATCAATAGTGCGGTTGTTGAAGTCGGTGATGCCGTCGGACAATATGAAATTAAAAGTATCGAATCAAACAAGGTTATCTTGTCTAAAGAAAATGAAATTTTTGAATTGGATTTGAAAAAGGGAGGTGAGTAATGAACCGGAAAGTGGCCATTTGTATGATAGGGATTGGCTTGACTTTCGTCTGTGCGTCATCAGCTTTGTTCGCTCAGGATGGCGCGCCAACATCTGGTCAGACTCCAACAGAAAAAAATTCAGAAAATCAGGAAGTTGCGAAAAAGAACGGTTTAGTCACAATTGATTTCCGTGACGCGGACATTAAAAATGTTTTAAAAGTTTTGGGATATAACAGCGGTGTCAATATCGTGGCTGGCCCGGAAGTCACCGGATTGGTGACCATACAATTAAAAGATGTGGCGTGGCAGAAGGCTTTGGATGTGGTTCTTGCAACCTATGGATATGCGTATGAACGTCGAGGGGATATTATCAGTGTAACGACTGTTGAAAATTTAAAAAAGCGCCGGGAAGATGCCTTGGTTTTGGCTGAACAAGAACCTCTGGTAACCGAAACCTTCACGCTGAACTTTGGTAAGGCTTCTGAAATTATCGGATCCATTGAAAAAATGAAAACCCCTCGAGGTTCCATTAATTTTGATCAACGAACAAACACGTTAATTGTGACGGATATCCAGGGAAATTTGGATTTGATGCAGGATGTTGTTAAGGCTCTGGATGCGGTAACCCCGCAGGTGGTCATTGAGGTTAAAGTTGTTGAAACGACTTTAACAAACACAGAAAATTTAGGGATTGATTGGACTGTCAAGGGAACTGCGCAGGGCGCAAAAAGTCCAACCGTTTTTCCGTTTAAATCCGGTGAAAGTTCTGATTTCTTAAACGGATCTTTCCCGTCTCCGGCGGCTACGGATTTTTCATATGGAACATTAAACGCAACCACTTTGACAGTTATTTTGGAAATGCTTAAGTCGAGATCCAATACCAATATTCTTTCCAATCCAAAAGTGGTTACATTAGATAACCAGATGGCGAGGATTGTTGTCGGTAGTCAATACCCCATACCGACCTACACATATAATGAACAACAAGCTAAATTGCAGGTTTCCGGCTGGCAGTATAAGGACATCGGGATCATTTTTGAGGTGACGCCTCACGTCAACAACGCAGGATTTGTAACCATCGATCTGCAACCCAAGATCACAGCCATCCTTGACTTTGTTACCGTCGAAAATACTCAGCTGCCCAGATTGAGCACTGAGGAAGCGACAACCAAAGTCATGATCAAGGATGGAGATACGCTCGTTATTGCAGGGCTTATCAAGGATCAGGTGACAGATACGAAAAAACGAGTTCCGATTTTGGGAGACATTCCCCTCTTAGGTCAGGCTTTTCGAAAAAGCGAAACGACTAAGACAAAAACGGAATTAATGATTTTCCTGACGCCTCACATTATTACGCCCGAACTTACAACTGCCTCAGCCGGTTCAAAAAAATAGGGTAAAGTCAGTATCAACCGGTTAATATTGAGGTGGTAGAGTGGCAAAAGAAATATTGATTCACATCGCTGAAGGCGAACGCAGAGTCGCTATCCTTCAGGATGGTAAACTTGATGATTTTTATATCGAAGTAGACCGCCAGCAGTCGTTGCTGGGTAATATTTACAAGGGTAAGGTTGAATCTATCCTTCCGTCGATAAACGGTGCGTTTGTTAACATCGGCCAAGAACGCAACGGCTTTTTGTATCTCACCGATGCCGACCATCCTTTTTTAAACGACCTTGATGAAGTTGAAGAAGAAGTTTCCGGCGCGCGCAAAATCATTGATAAAATTTTTAGACGTACCCCTGCCAAAAAAGAAGAGAAAAAGGTCCGCAAACCAGAACCGCTTTCTTTAAAACAGGGACAGGAAATTTTAGTTCAGGTGGTCAAAGATCCGTTTGCGGCTAAAGGAGCGAGACTGACGACGCACATTACACTGGCAGGGCGTTTTGTTGTTTATATGCCGGTTGATAAGCATAGCGGGATATCCAAGAAAATTGACAGTTCAGAAGAGCGCCAGCGTCTACGGGAAATCTTGCGTGAATGCAATTTTGTTAAGACCGGTGGATTCATTGTGCGTACAGCTTCCCTGGACCAGGGAAAGCGTGAAATTACGAGGGATGCGAAATTTTTAGTTGCTATATGGGACAAAATTCGGGGAGCATCCAAGAAAAAACAAGCGCCGGCTCTTATCTATAAAGAGTACGACTTAATTTTGAAGGTGGTTCGCGACTTTCTCAAAGAAGATGTGACGCGTTTAGTCATAGATTCTGAAGAAGAATTTCAGAAGATGCGCAAGTTTGTTCACACCTTGATCGGCAAGGAAATGGTCGATAAGATTCATCTTCATAAAGGCCCATCGTCTATTTTTTCCGACCGGAATGTGGCTCATGAGTTGGATAAAATTTACGACCAGAAGGTATATTTGAAATCAGGCGCCTATGTTGTCATTGAGCCGACCGAAGGTTTAATAGTTGTGGACGTCAACAGCGGCCGGTTTAAAAGTAAGGGAACGCCGGAAGAGGCCGCCTTTCAGGTTAATTTGGAAGCAGCCCCGGAAATCGCGCGGCAGCTCAGGTTAAGGGACTTAGGCGGTATCATTGTCATTGATTTTATCGACATGAACCGGGAAGACCATAAACGCAAAGTTCTGGGCGCGTTAAAAGAAGCGCTGGCGCAGGATCATTCCAAAACCGAAGTGAACCGCATTTCGCCTTTAGGGCTGGTTGAAATGACACGTGCACGGACAGGGAATACCGTTGAATCTCTGAAATTCCATAAATGTCCGTATTGTGAAGGCCGGGGAAGGGTTAAGATTGATTAATTCAACGCCGGAAGGGCTTCCTACTTTCTCTTTGACATTATTTGATTCATAGGTAGAATAGTCTCTCTTAATTGGTCGGTAAATGTATCGCGGGTTATAATGTTGCTTGCCCGCAAGCTTTTTAATTATGGAGGTTGGTTATGTTTGCAGTCGTTCAAGTCGGTAATTCTCAATTTCAAGTGGCACAAGGGGATGTTATTAATGTCCAGCGCCTTGATTCTGAGGTTGGAAAGTCTATTGAAATTGATAAGGTTGTGCTTTTTGTGGACGGTGATGATGTCCGCATTGGACAGCCTTATGTGAAAAACGTAAAAGTGTCGGCAAAAATCATCGGAGAGAGTAAAACCCGCAAGGTTTTAGCCTTCAAGTATCGTAAACGAAAAGATTCGTCCAGCCAGCGTGGTCATCGTCAAACGTTAACCGCATTGAGCATTACAAAAATTTCTGTTTAATTGGATTGCATCGTTGGCTTTTTGATTTTGTTTTATTAAAACATCAACGATTCAGTAACAAAGATAGTATTTAATACAATGGCATTCGTAGACCAGGCAATCATTAATGTCAAAGCCGGGGGCGGCGGCAAGGGATGCGATAGCCATTACCGTGATCTTTGGATGAGATATCCCAGGCCCGACGGAGGAAATGGCGGCAACGGCGGCGATGTTGTTTTTATTGCTGACCGAGGCCTTCAAACGCTTCTGGATTATCGTTTTAAAAAACATTATCAGGGCGGCCGCGGGGGCCATGGCGGGAGTAAAGGTAAAAAAGGTAAAACCGGTGATGATGCTGTTTTGAAGGTGCCGGTTGGTACTGTTCTTTGGGATGCGGATACGGATCTTCTCATCCGGGATTTATCAGTGCACGGCCAATCCATTGTCGTTGCCAAAGGCGGCCAAGGCGGCCTGGGCAATACGCACCGGGATGTGTCAACGCCTCCCACGCTCGGCGAAGAACACAATATCCGCCTGGAATTAAAAGTCATCGCTGATGTCGGCTTGGTCGGTTTTCCCAATGCAGGCAAATCTACCCTGATCTCCAATATTTCAAAAGTTAAATCAAAAATCGCCAATTATCCGTTTACAACGAAACAGCCGATATTAGGTATTGTCAAAGGCGATGGCGATGAGGCTGACTTTATTGTCGCCGACCTGCCCGGCCTCATTGAGGGCGCGCATCTCGGAAAGGGTTTGGGGCTCAAATTTTTAAAACACGTTGAGCGCACTAAAATTTTGGTGCATGTGATTGATATGTCCGGCAGCGAAGGACGAGATCCCCTGCAGG
>JAHFGF010000067.1 GCA_023247595.1 Candidatus Omnitrophota bacterium | reverse complement strand
CCTGGAGATTGAATTTCATGAAATACCCATTAAACGCCTCATGAGCGCGTATGCTTCAATTCTCGACCCGTGGTTTTATGAACGCGGCCGTGATATTACCGAAGAAAATCTTCAGGCCCGTATCCGCGGCAATATTTTGATGGCCTTTTCCAATAAGTTCGGCTGGCTGGTTTTAACGACAGGCAACAAGAGCGAAATGGCGGTGGGATATTGCACCCTTTATGGTGATATGTCCGGCGGTTTTGCGGTTATTAAAGACATTCTTAAGACAAAAGTTTATGAGCTTGCAAGGTTTAGGAACATGCAGGCGGGCAAGATGATTATTCCTAAGTCTGTATTATTGCGCGCGCCGTCTGCCGAGCTGCGGGAAAATCAAAAGGATCAGGATTCTCTTCCGGAATATGATGACTTGGATCAATTGTTGGAAAGTTATGTGGAAAAACATCAGTCCATCGCCCAATTGGTTACACAAGTGACCGATGAAAAGCTTTGTCGTAAGGTCATGGGGATGGTTGATAAAAGTGAATACAAGCGCAGGCAGGCCCCGCCAGGAATTAAAATTACGTCCCGCGCTTTTGGAAAAGATTGGCGCCTGCCCATTACCAATCACTATAAAGAACCCTGATTTTAAGGGCAGTTTTTATCAGCCAAACGTCCCAAAGAACCCTTAATTTAAACCAAAGAAGTACGAATTTTTTCTTTGCATTCTGTGCAAAAACAGATAAAATGAGCGTCTTAAAATTGCGACACTCTGTTATGAATTTATTCTAAGTCGAAGATATACAAGCGATTTAAACCCAATGATAAAGAGGTTGTTGTAGATGAGTCTTCCGGAAAAACAGGGCCTTTACGATCCCGCTTTTGAGCATGACAGCTGCGGTGTTGGTTTTATCGCGAATATCAAAGGCAATAAATCCCACGAAATCGTGCGGCATGCTGTTCAAATCCTTGAAAATTTAAGCCATCGCGGCGCTTGCGGCTGTGATCCTTTAACCGGTGACGGCGCGGGGATTATGATACAGATGCCGGACGCGTTTTTGCGCAAGGAATGCGCGAAGATCAACATTGAACTTCCGAAGCTCGGTAACTACGGCGCGGGAATGGTGTTTTTGCCGACCAATCTTGAAGACCGCAATACGATTGAAGAATGGACCGAGCATATCATCCATGAAGAGGGACAGAAGTTTTTAGGCTGGCGCAGTGTTCCGCACGATAGCTCGCAAATTGGCCATGTCGCCCGTTCGGTTGAGCCTGAATTCAAACAGCTCTTTATTGCCCGCGGCAAAAACACGCCGGTTGAACATTTTGACAGAAAATTGTACATCATCCGTAAACGGCTCTGGAATAAGGTCTATCATTCGACGCTCAATCAGCGTAATTTTTATTATTTCTGTTCCCTGTCCTCCAAGACCATGGTTTATAAAGGCCAATTGATGTCGGAGCAGGTGGACAGATTTTTTCAGGATTTGGCAGACCCGGCATTTGTGTCGGCAATTGCCATGGTCCATTCCCGTTACAGCACTAATACATTTCCTTCCTGGGCGCTGGCTCACCCTTACCGTTTGATCGCGCATAACGGCGAAATCAATACGCTGCGCGGCAATATCAATTGGACTAATGCGCGTGAAAAACAATTTGTTTCCGAAGTTTTCGGCGACGATATCCGCAAAACGCTTCCGGTGGTTGTTCCGCACGGCAGCGATACCGCGACGTTGGACAATGTTCTTGAACTTTTGGTTTTAGCCGGACGTTCGTTGCCGCATGCCGTCATGATGATGATTCCCGAGGCATGGAGCGGGGATCAGCAGATGGAAGCGGATAAAAAAGCGTTCTATGAATATCATTCTTGTCTTATGGAACCATGGGATGGACCGGCTGATATTACATTTATGGACGACCGTTATATCGGAACCGTTCTTGACCGTAATGGCCTGCGTCCTGGACGTTATTGGATTACCAAAGACGACATGGTTATCTTAGCTTCCGAAGCGGGCGTGCTTCCCATTCCTGAGGAGAATATTGTGAAAAAGGGCCGCATGCAGCCGGGCAAGATGTTTTTGGTCGACACGCAAGAAGGGCGAATCATTGACGATAAAGAAATCAAAAGCAGTTATGCCGCCCGCAAACCGTATGCGCAATGGCTCAAAGATAATCTCATTGATTTAGAAAGTCTTCCCAAACCGAAAAAAGTACGCGGCCTGAATGCCAAGACAATTTTAGAACGCCAGAGGGCTTTCGGATATACCTTGGAAGATTTGAAAATGGTTTTATATCCGATGGCGACAAACGCAGAAGAAGCGACGGGTTCGATGGGAACCGATACGCCGCTTGCCGTTCTCTCCGACCGTCCGCAGCTTTTGTTTAATTATTTCAAACAGCTGTTTGCCCAGGTAACCAACCCGCCGATTGATGCAATCCGTGAAGAAATCATTATGGGAGAAGAGGTCATGCTCGGGCCGGAAGGCAATCTGCTCGAAGAGACGCCAGCGCATTGTCAACGCCTGAAAATTTCCCGTCCTATTCTGACAAATGAAGATCTTGAAAAGATAGCACACGTCGATGTGGGGGCTCTCAAATCCGTCACGCTTGAAACTCTTTTCACAAAAGAAAAAGGCACGAAAGGTTTGGAAAACGCGCTGGATGAATTATTTGCTAAAGCCGACGAAGCTATTAAAGTAGGCTACAGTATTTTAGTTCTTTCCGACCGGGGAATGAATGCCAAACAGGTGGCCATGCCGTCATTGCTGGCATGCGCGGGTTTGCATCATCATTTGATCCGTCAGGGAACGCGCACGAAAGTCAGCCTGGTTTTGGAAACTGCCGAAGCGCACGAAATGCATCATTTTGCCGCCCTCATCGGTTATGGCGCGAACGCAATTAATCCTTATCTTGCCTTTGAAACCATTGAAGATGAGATCAACAAAGGCCTTTATCCGCCGGAGTTGCTTTTCAAAGACGCGCAAAAGAATTTTTTAAAATCCTGCCGCAAAGGTTTGTTTAAGATTATTTCCAAAATGGGGATTTCAACGATCCAGTCTTACTGCGGCGCGCAGATTTTTGAAGCCGTTGGTTTGTCTTCAGAATTTATTGAAAAATATTTTACCGCGACTCCTTCCCGAATCGGCGGCATCGGCATTAAAACCGTGGCTGAAGAAATGCTCAGGCGTCATGATTTTGCTTATTCGGAAATTTCCGGTGAAGACAGCCTGCTGGATGAAGGCGGGGAATATCATTGGCGCCGCGAGGGAGAATTTCATCAATTGAATCCCCAGACGATTGCGCTTTTGCAGCATTCTGTGCGTTCGAAGGATTTGAATACTTACAAACGATACGCCAAGCTCGTCAATGAACAAACGATTAAGCTGGCCAATATCCGCGGCTTATTGAGATTTAAAAAAGGTAAGTCCGTTCCCATCGACGAGGTTGAGCCCACAGCGCAGATTGTTAAACGTTTCGCGACGGGCGCGATGAGTTATGGTTCTATTTCCAAAGAAGCGCACGAAACGCTCGCGATTGCCATGAACCGTTTGGGAGGATTTTCCAATACCGGTGAAGGCGGAGAAGATACCGAACGATTTAAGAAAGACCCGAATGGCGATTGGCGCCGCAGCCGTATCAAACAAGTCGCGCAAGGCCGCTTCGGGGTGACGATTGAATATTTGGTCAACGCGGATCAGCTGCAGATTAAAATGGCTCAAGGCGCGAAACCCGGCGAGGGCGGCCAGCTTCCGGGCCATAAAGTCAGTAAAGAAATTGCGAAGACGCGGCATACAACGCCGGGAGTGGGCCTTATTTCTCCGCCGCCGCACCATGACATTTATTCGATTGAAGATTTAGCACAGCTCATCCATGACTTGAAGAATTCTAATCCTCTGGCTGATGTGAGCGTTAAATTAGTTTCCGAAGTCGGCGTGGGAACCGTTGCCGCCGGCGTTTCCAAAGGTAAAGCCGATCATGTGCTTATTAGCGGTTATGAAGGCGGAACCGGCGCGTCGCCGCAAACATCCATCAAGCACGCTGGTCTTCCGATGGAACTTGGGATTGCGGAAACACAGCAGGTGCTGGTGATGAACGATTTGCGCGGCCGCATCCGCGTTCAGACCGACGGACAATTAAAAACCGGACGAGATGTTGTTATTGCCGCCATGCTCGGAGCTGATGAATTCGGATTTTCCACGACGGCATTGGTCACTATGGGATGCATTCTTTTACGCAAATGCCATTTAAATACCTGTTCAGTCGGGGTTGCGACTCAGGATCCGGAATTGCGCAAGAAGTTCGACGGTAAGCCCGAATATGTTGTTAATTTTTTTACATTCATCGCCGAAGAAGTCCGTGAGATCATGGCGGAATTAGGTTTTCGAAAATTTGAAGAGATGGTCGGCCGCGTGGATTGTCTGGATACGGCGGATGCCATTGATCATTGGAAAGCCAAGGGCATAGATTTAACCAACATTCTGCATAAAGCGGATGTCCCCGCCGGTGTTGCGATTCGCCACGTTGAAAAACAGGACCATGGTTTGGAAAAAGCATTGGATATTAAGTTAATCGAAAAATGCCATCAGGCCATTGAACAGCAAAAACCTGTTCGTTTCGACAGCCCAATTTTTAACGTTAACCGTACGGTCGGCACCATGCTCTCGTCGGTCATTGCCCGTAAATACGGTTTGGCTGGTTTGCCTAAGGACACGATTCAAATTAAATTTCAGGGATCTGCCGGACAGAGTTTTGGCGCGTTCCTTGCTCACGGTGTGAGCCTGACACTGGAAGGCGATGCCAACGATTATGTCGGCAAAGGTTTATCTGGCGGGCGGATAGTTATTTATCCCCATCCGAAATCGAAACTCGTTGCGGAAGATAATATTATCGTCGGAAACGTTGTGCTGTACGGCGCAATCCAGGGTGAAGTGTATTTTCGCGGATTGGCGGGCGAACGCTTTGCTGTTAGAAATAGCGGGGCTTCTGCCGTTGTTGAAGGCGTTGGCGACCACGGCTGTGAATACATGACCGGCGGCCGTGTTGTTATCCTTGGCTCCACCGGACGGAATTTCGCGGCTGGGATGAGCGGCGGCATTGCCTATATTTTGGATCGGGACGGAACGTTTAGTTCCAAGTGCAATAAAGGCATGGTCGAATTATTTCCAGTTAAAGATAAAGACGACGCGGCAGAACTTTGCGCGCTTATTCAAAACCATTTCAACTATACGCAAAGCACAGTTGCCAAACAGATTTTGGACAATTGGGAAAATTCCCTGCCGCAGTTTATTAAAGTTTATCCGACCGATTACCGTCGGGTGTTGGAAGAAGCGAATAAGGTTAAAGACGAGCCGCTGCCGCAGGCGGCGGTAGGCAGTAAGAAGTAAGTAGTAGGGAGAAATTAAAAGGAAATATAAACGCTAATTAAAGCGGTGTGTCACGAATAGTAGTTCTCGTTTTTTCTACTTACTACATACTGCCTACTACTTACTAGCAAAAACGGAGCAAAAATGGGTGATGTCAAAGGGTTCATGAAATTCAACCGGCAGGAGTTTAAGAAGGAACCTGCTCAGGGTAGGCTTAAGCATTGGAAAGAATTTACCAAGCTGCTTCCTGAAAAAGAATTAAAAGAACAAGGCGCGCGTTGTATGGATTGCGGCGTTCCGTTTTGCCAGTCCGGCTGCCCGATTGGAAATATTATTCCTGATTGGAACGATCTTGTTTTTCGCGACCGATGGCAGGAAGCTATTGAGCGTCTGCACAAGACGAATAATTTTCCTGAATTTACCGGCAGAGTTTGTCCGGCCCCATGCGAAAATTCCTGTGTCCTGTCGATTAATCAGCCGGCGGTCACTATTAAAAATATTGAAGTTTCCGTTATTGAACATGCCTATGAACAAGGTTGGGTTAAGCCTCAGCCGCCTAAGCACCGTTCGGGTAAAAAAGTCGCTGTCATTGGTTCGGGTCCGGCAGGATTGGCTTGCGCGGATCAGCTCAATAAAAGCGGCCATAAAGTTACGGTTTATGAAAAAAATGAAGTCATCGGCGGTTTATTAACGCTCGGCATTCCAGATTTCAAATTGGAAAAATGGGTTGTTGAACGGCGCGTGCAGCGGATGCATCAGGAAGGCGTTAATTTTAAAACCGGCGTTCACGTCGGCGTCAATATGACCCCCAAAGAACTCGTTGATAAATATGATGCCGTTGTGCTCTGCGGCGGCGCGGAAGACGCCCGCGATCTTCCCATTCCTGGACGGGAATTGGAAGGCGTTTATCAGGCTATGCATTTTCTTCCCCAAGAGAACCGCCGGGGTTTGGGCATTCATCTTGACCCGAAGGAAAGCATAACTGCCCAAGGCAAGAAAGTTGTTGTTTTAGGAGGCGGTGACACGGGTTCCGATTGCGTGGGTACTTCCAATCGCCAGGGCGCTGTATCCGTCAGTCAATTTGAATTGATGGCACGGCCGCCAGAACAGCGAGCAGCTGATAACCCTTGGCCGAACTGGGCGCTTATCTTTCGTTCATCCACATCGCATGACGAAGGCTGCGAGCGTGATTACAGCATTTTGACTAAAAAACTTTCTGGCGAAAACGGCAAACTCAAAAAAATGCATTGCGTCCGTCTGGAATTCGGGCCCAAAGATCCTGTAAACGGCCGGAGTTCGATGAAAGAAATACCCGGTTCCGAATTTGAAGTGGAGTGCGATTTATTATTGCTTGCCATGGGTTTCATGGGCCCTGTTAAAAAAGGGATGCTTGAACAATTAGGCGTTGAGATGGATCCGCGCGGAAATGTTAAAGCGGACGCGAATAAAATGACCAGCATTCCGGGTGTTTTCACGGCGGGTGATATGACGCGCGGTCAATCGCTGGTTGTCTGGGCGATTCAAGAAGGCCGCGCCGCTGCACAAGGCGTTCATCAATATCTCACCAAAAATTCAGTTGTCGAAAGATAAAATCAACAAGATTCGTCATGGGATCAGGAAGGATGTGTTTGTGAATAAGGGGTTGATTACATTTGTTTTGATTCTTTCTCTCGCGGGCTGCAACAGCCGCGAAAATTCGGCGGAAAAACAAAACCCCGGCGCTGATTCGACTCTGCCCACAAAGGCTGCCGCGAAACTGCTTCAGCAGGGTGTTGAGTTTTTAAATCAAAAAGACGTTGCCAAGGCCGTTGTCAGTTTTGAGGGCGCCATTCAAATTGACCCAACTAATCTTCAGCCGTACATGGTGCTTACTGAAGTTTTTATGCGCATGAAAAGTTATCCTGAGGCCATTACCATCATGGAACGGGCAGCTGATGTTTTTCCGAATAATGGTTATGTGTTTTACATGCTGAGCCTTGCCAATGAAGGAAACAAAACGCCGCTGCCTGCCGTCCTTGCCGCGCGAAAAAGCGTTGAACTATTTCAATCCCAGAAAAATGAAGAGGGTTACAAGCAATCCATGCTTCTGATGGAAGCCTTGATCAAAACTGAGCAGCAAAAACAGGCGCCTCAAAATGTTGAGCTGGATAACCAAAAACCCGAAACGCAGTCGGTCAATCGTTTCTAACTTATTCTCCTTCGCAAAAATAAAAGAACTGGTTCTTTTGCTTCGGAGCAATTATTCTGCTCGAGAATATTCCTGCGAAGCAAAACTGACAATTCTATTGTTTTTGCGTAGCAGAATACACGGCGTCTTTTCACCCGGAGAAATGCCAAGAAGTTTTTCATGTTGTATTTGTATGGGAATGATTTCCTGTCCAATCACAATAGCGCTTTTTCTTTTAAGCGTCTTTCCGTCAGCAGCTTGGTCTGATTCGATCATCTTAAAATCCGGTAAAAAAGTGCAGGGCACCATTGAGGCGCGCACTGACAAATTTATTCAGGTCAATGTCGGTCTGGATTTTCCAATCACGTATTATTTGGATGAAGTCAAAGATATTGTTTCTGATCAAAATTCCGTCGATTCCAAACAAACAAAACCACCGTCTGTGGACATTGTTCAACAAGCTGATGATTTAGAACAGCAGGGATTATCTGCCATTGATGACGGCAGAATGGATGAAGGTTTGGCTTTATTGCGAAAAGCTGTTGCCCTACATCCTCGTGCCAATCGTCATTTGAATCTTGGGACAATTCTCTCGGGAAATGGGGTTGCACTTTTTAAGAAAGGCCTTAAAGCGGAAGCCGCGGTTGTTTTCAAAGATTCCGAACGGGAATTGCAAGAGGCCGTTAAATTATTTGACCCCAAGACAGAGAGTATTTTTTTAAGCCAGGCCTATTTTTTGTTGGGAGAACTTTACGCGCAGGGCATGCAGGATCAAAAAGAAGCGCGGAAGTTTTACCAAAAATCGATTTCTTTCTATCCTAACTCGGCGGCAGAGCGCGGTTTAAAGGCGTTGAATCCGTGACCATAGGGATAAGACGAAAATTCTTTTCTCATGATATTCTTCATTTTAAGTTCCGCGATATTGTATTGCCTCTCCTTTCCGAATGATTTTTTCAAATTCGGATTTTGGCCGGCGGCTTGGTTTGCCCTGGTTCCTTTTTTCTTCTC
>JAHFGF010000066.1 GCA_023247595.1 Candidatus Omnitrophota bacterium | reverse complement strand
CAATTCATATCTGCTGATCCACCACAAGGAGATCAACGCCCCCTTTAAAAATTTTTACAATCCGCGATAAATCGGAAATTCGTTCATGAGAGCGCCAACATCTGATTTGACTTTGGCCAATGTGCCGGCATCATTACGCCCGACAATCGCGCGATCCATTAACACCGCAATCCGCTGCATATCTTTTTCTTTCATCCCGCGGGTTGTGACAGCCGGCGTGCCGATACGCAATCCGCTTGTGACCGTCGGTTTCTCGGGATCAAAGGGAATCAAATTTTTATTAACCGTGATGTGCACCTGATCCAGTACGGTTGCCGCGTCTTTTCCCGTAACGCCTTTGGGGCGCAAATCCACCATGAATAAATGGTTGTCTGTCCCGCCCGACACAATGCGGAATCCATGTTTGGTCATGGCTTCAGCAAAACTTTTCGCGTTGGCAACAATTTGTTTTTGATAATTTTTAAAATCACCGGTTAATGCTTCCTTAAAAGCCACGGCCTTCGCGGCGATGATATGCATCAACGGTCCGCCCTGAATTCCCGGAAAAATCGCGCTGTCAATTTTCTTGGCAAAATCTTTCCTGCATTAAATCATGCCGCCTCGCGGGCCGCGCAATGTTTTATGGGTTGTCGTCGTCACAAACTCGGCATACTCGACGGGATTAGGATGAATACCGGCCGCGACTAAACCAGCAAAATGCGCCATGTCCACAAAAAGATACGCGCCGACTTTATCGCAAATCTTGCGGAATCGCGCAAAATCCAAAACGCGCGAATAAGCCGAATAACCGGCGATGATCATCTTGGGTTTATGCTCGACAGCCAAACGTTCAACCTCATCCATGTCAATCAATTCGGTCTTTGGGTCGACCTTATAGGAAACAATGTTGTACATGCGTCCGGAAAAATTAATTTTAAGCCCGTGGGTCAAATGCCCGCCGCAGGCAAGGTCAAGCCCCATGACCGTGTCGCCGGTATTGATTGCGGCCATATACACCGCCATGTTCGCCTGAGAACCAGAATGCGGCTGGACATTCACATGCTCAGCGCCGAACAATTGTTTGGCGCGTTCAATAGCCAAACTCTCGGCCACATCCACGTGTTCGCAGCCGTTATAATAACGTGCCGCGGGATACCCTTCCGCGTATTTATTCGTCATAACGGAACCAGCCGCCTCAAGCACAGCTTCGGAGACGATATTCTCTGAGGCAATCAGTTCTATATTTTCTTTTTGTCGTTTTAGTTCATTTTGAACAGCCTGATAAATTTCTGGGTCTGAATTTTTAAGATGCTGCATAAGGATTCCTTTGTAATTAAAAAAATTTATTGTGCACCTGTTACTTCTTTTTGAAATACTCCCGTTCAATGGCCTTGATTTGATTCACGCGGCGCAAATGCCGGCCGCCTTCAAAATTTTCCGTGAGCCAAATTTTGATGATGTCAGACATGTCTTTTTCAGGAACAAATTTAGCGCCCAGAACCAGCACATTGGCGTTATTATGTTGACGGGAAAGGACAGCCGCTTCCTTGTTGTAACACAAGGCCGCGTAGACCCCGCGGACTTTGTTCGCCGCAATCGAAAGCCCTATGCCGGACATGCACACCAATATCCCTCGGGAATTTCGATTTTTGGCAACATGGGCGGCCACTTGATAACCCACTTTAGGATAATCACACGGCACATCCGCGCTTTTAGTTCCGACGTCAATAACCTCATGATTCAAACCATTCAACAACCGAACGACTTTTTGTTTAATGGCAAAACCCCTGTGATCTGCGCCGATAAAAATTTTCATATCTTGCCCCATAATACCCGTTCACTTTTAAAGTGGCGGTGACGGATTAAATCAATTTAACGACTTTCTCAATTCCCTCTTTAATCATCTGCATGCATTCTTCGTAAGCCTCGTGGGAACGGCCGATGGGATCAGAAATATCCAAATCCGATTCAAAACCTTTAGGGATATTGGTGAATTCCTTAAGGAGATAAATCCTCTGCTCGACACTCGGTTCACGTTCCAAAACCTGCATGCGGTGCATGCGGGTCATCACAAATATCAGATCGGCTTTTTTTAGAAGCATGTTTGAAACCGGACGGGATTGATGTTTTGTGGCGTCAATCCCCAGCTGTTTTAAAACCGCAATCGTTTCCGCGCTGGCCGTAGATTTAAAGAAAACACTGGTTCCCGCGGAAACGGCATGCACGTCATTGCGTTTCCCGGCCATATGATTAAACAAATATTCCGCCATCACCGAACGGCAGCTGTTGCCCGTGCAGACAAACAAGAAAAACTTCCGATGAATAACGCGGTCAACATCCGCCTGGGAGATTGCCCCATCGCGGATAATTTTCGGAGCCGCCTGCGTAAAATCAACAATGGATGATGACTTCCCTAATTCCACGCGGCCGCCGTCGAGAGCGAGATCCACCAAGCCGTCTAAATCTTCCAAAGCCTCCTGGCAAGTTTCCGGAGGTTTTTTACCTTCCAGATTTGCCGACGGAGCAGCAATCGTGCACTGCGACTGCTCAACCATCCGCAAGGCAATGGTATTGTCCGGCATGCGAATGCCAATGGTTTCGCCGTGCTGACGCGCCGGAACAATGACCGTCAGCGGGCCCGGCCAATATTCATCAATCAATTTATACAAACGCGGATCGTTATAATCCGTATAATTCTCAACAATTCCTTTATGGGAAATAAGAATGGAAAACGGCTTATTATCCTGCCTGCGCTTAACTTCTCTGAGCCGTTTAATCGCGACCGGATTATTAAAATCCGCGGCAATACCGTAAACTGTTTCCGTCGGAAAAACAACAAGACCGCCCTCACGGATCACATTGGCCGCCTCAAGAATGATTTCGAGATCCGGGTTAGCCGGATGGACTTTGACAAGTCTTGTTTTCAAACGTCGACCTTAGTTTTCAGGATCTTTTCCGCTTGTTTTTGAGAATACTCAACCAACTTCTTTCTTAAAGATTCATCGGACAGCGCCATGATGCGCAGGCTTAATAACGCCGCATTGCGCGCGCCCGGCTTGCCGATGGCCACTCCGCCGACCGGAACGCCCGGAGGCATTTGCACCGTCGACAAAAGCGCATCCAAACCGCCCAAGCCCATGGAATCAATTGGAACACCGATAACCGGAACGGTTGTGTGCGCTGAGACAACGCCTGCCAGAGCAGCGGAACCGCCGGCGCCGCAAATGAACGTCCGCGTTCCTTCTTTGGTGCGCCTTTCGACATATTCAACAACTTCTTTTGGAGTGCGATGCGCGGAAAGAACCCGCATCTCACAGCTGACACCGAACTCTTTTAAAAGTTTGGCCGCCTCGGCCATGACCGGCGCATCAGATTCACTTCCCATCATGATTGCGACTTGAATTTTGGACATATACTCTCCTGATGATTTTTATATTTAGGGAAGGTTCAAAACCTTCCCCTACTATACGAAAAAATTTAAAAGGTTTTCTACCTACTACCTACCGCTTACTACTTACTTTTTAATATCTTACTTACTCCCCACCTTGTTCCTCAACGCCTTATGTCCGATATCCCGACGGACAAAAGCCCGTTCAAATGAAATCTTATCAACCGCCTTATAAGCCCGCGCGATCGCGTCTTCCATGCTGGACCCAAGACTGGTCACACCCAATACCCGGCCGCCGCTAGTCACAACCTGATTGTTTTTCATTTTTGTGCCGGCATGAAAAACAACGGTTTGAGGATCCTGCACATCATCAAGGCCTGTAATTGGTTTATCAACCTCATAACTTCCCGGATAACCGCCGGAGGCGATGACCACGCACACACACGGACGCGCGTCCCATTTCAAAGACATTTTATCAAGTTTTCCGTCGATGGACGCCATCATAACGTCTATTAAATCCGATTTCATTCGAGGCAAAACCGCTTCTGTTTCCGGATCGCCAAAACGGACGTTAAATTCCAAAACCTGCGGCCCCTGATAAGTCAGCATCACTCCGGCATAAAGAACGCCTTTAAACGGATGTCCTTCTTTGTGCATGCCGCGGATAGTGGGCTCAATAACGCGGGCAATAATCTTGTTCATCATTTCCGGCGTCACAACAGGAGCCGGAGAATAAGCGCCCATTCCGCCGGTATTGGGTCCGAGGTCGTCGTCAAAAATGCGTTTATGATCCTGGGCTGTTTCCAGCACAAAGAAATGCTTGCCGTCGCTGATTGCCAGAATAGAGGCCTCAGGCCCTTCCAGACATTCTTCAATCACAATCCGATCACCGGCTGATTTAAAAACTTTCTGAACCATGATCTCATCAACCGCCTGCCGGGCTTCCTTTAAATCTTTACAGATGATAACCCCTTTACCCGCAGCCAGGCCGTCGGCCTTCACCACAAGAGGAAATTGCGCGTTTAATAAAAATTCCAACGCCGGTTTTGGTTCGTTAAAAATTTTATAAATAGCCGTCGGAATATTCCAGCGGTGCAAAAATTCTTTGGCAAATGCCTTACTGGCCTCCAATTGCGCCGCCGCCTGATTGGGACCGAAAATTTTAAGCCCATGCTGTTCAAATTCATCGACGATACCGGCCACCAGCGGAGCCTCCGGCCCAACCACAGTCAAATCAATACGGTTCTCTTTAACAAATTTAAACAAACCAGGAATATCATCGGATGAAATCAGCACGCATTCGGCTAACGACGCAATACCGGCATTGCCTGGAGCGCAGAAAATCTTTTTGACTTTCGAGTTTTGCTTAATTTTCCACACCAGCGCGTGTTCGCGTCCGCCGGAACCGATGACTAAAATATTCATTGAGTTAAACCTTTGTAAGTTGATTGTTGATAGTGGATGGTTGATAGTAAAAGCCAACCATCGGCCATCACCTATCTTCCATCAACTAAATACTATTTTTTGTTTGCTATCTTGAATAACTTCCCCAATCACAAACGGCTCTTCTTGATATTGACGTAAGAAACCTTGCACAGCGACGACATCTTTTGGCGATACAACGATCGCAAAACCAATTCCCATGTTAAACGTTTTATACATGTCATGCTCAGGAACATTTCCCTTATCCTGGATCAACTGGAAGATCCGTGGAATACGCCAGCTTTTTTTATTAATGGAAAAACAGAGCCCTTTCGGTAAAACCTTGGTCAGCTTTTCATAAAAAGCCCCGCCGGTGATATGCGCCATGCCGTGGACGTCAAATTTTTCAAGTAACCCCAAAACCTCTTTGACATAGATCCTCGTCGGCTCCAAAAGCACTTTGGAATATTTTTTCTGTTCGGCTAAGGACAAAACTTTACGCACCAGCGAATATCCGTTGGAATGAATGCCGCTGGAAGCAAGCCCGATGATTTTGTCGCCATAACGGATCTTGGAACCGTCCAAAAGCTTGTCAGACTCAACGACCCCAACCGTAAATCCCGCCAAATCATAATCCTTGCCGCTGTACATACCGGGCATTTCCGCGGTTTCTCCGCCGATTAAAGCGCAGCCTGCCTGACGGCAGCCCTCGACAATACCTTTCATCACATTGTTCATGATGCGACGGTCAAGCGTGCCGCAAGCGATATAATCCAAAAAGAAAAGCGGTTTAGCGCCGGTGCAAAGCACATCATTAACGTTCATCGCGACTAAATCAATACCCACCTTGTCATGCTTTCCGTTTAAATTGGCAATCAAAAGCTTAGTACCTACGCCGTCCGTCGATGAAACCAGCACGGGATTTTTATATTTCTTGGAATCAAACGCATATAACGCGCCAAAAGATCCCGGACGAGAAATAGCCCTGGCATTGGATGTAACCTGAGCCATGGCTTTTATTCCGTCAACAAACCGATTGGCCTTATCAATATCCACACCACTGGTTTTATAAGTGATTCCTTTGCTCATAATAATCGCTCCCGGACATAATCAATACCGTTTTCAAAAATTTTCGCGCCCTGACCGTAGATGCTTTCCTTTTTCTGCCGTGTCCAGGCTGGGAATTGCGTAAAATAAAAATATCTCTCCGGGTGAGGCATCAAACCCAACACCTGTCCGGTTGAATCACAAATACCGGCCACATCATCGGCAGATCCGTTAGGATTTATCGGATACGCGCCAGTATTTCCGTCGGAATCACAGTATCGGAACACCACCTGATCATTGGCACCCAGCCGTTTTAATACCTTCGTATCGCCGGGCACAAATTTACCTTCTCCATGCGCAATCGGCAGATGGATAACCGTAGACAAACCTTTTACCCAAGGACTTTTGCCGCCGGGTTTCAAACACACCCAGCGCGCTTCAAATTTCGCCGAATCATTCAAAGTTAACGTGACATCTTGATGCGCGCGATTCTGCACCGGGCCCGGCAGTATACCAGCCTTCACTAAAACTTGAAACCCGTTACAAATACCAATCATGAGTTTTCCATCTTTAATGAATTGACGGATATCTTCCGCGAGGTTCAGGCGCAATTCATTTGCTAAAATCCTGCCCGAGGCAATATCATCGCCGTACGTAAATCCGCCGGGAACGGCCAAGATGTGATAATCCTTAAGAAAACATTCACGGTTGACGAGACGGTGAATGTGCACCTGCTCGACCTTGGCTCCGAAATGTTCGAACGCGTGGGCTGTTTCTTCATTGCAATTGGTTCCAGCCGTCCGCAGAATAAGAACTTTTACTTTTGACTTATCAGCCATGATTAATATTCACTGAGTTTGCGTTGTTTTTTATAAAAATCCTTGATGATTTTTATCGCGTCTTCCGGTTTGTCGACGGTCTGATAGATGCTCAAGTCTGCTTTATCAATGCAATGTTCCGCCAGGACAGAATCTTTGATCCAATCCAGCAAACCTTTCCAATAAGAACTTCCGTAAAGAATAACGGGAAACCGTTCCATTCTCTGTGTTTGGATGAGCGTTATGCTTTCAAAAAATTCATCCAGGGTTCCGAACCCTCCTGGAAAAATGATAAAGGCCTTGGCATATTTGACAAACATCACTTTTCTCGAGAAGAAATAATGAAAATTGATCAAATGATTGATATAGGGATTTGGTTTCTGCTCAAACGGCAGATCAATATTTAAACCTATTGAAAGTCCTCGAGCTTCTGCCGCTCCCTTATTACCAGCCTCCATGATACTTGGTCCGCCGCCGGTTATAACCGCGTAACCTTCTTTGACTAAAAGCTGGGCTGTTTTCTCAGCTGCTTCATAATATTTATGATTCAATTTTTCTCTGGCTGAACCAAAAATACTCACAGCCGGGCCTATCTGGGATAATTCATCAAATCCTTCAACAAACTCAGCCATGATGCGAAACACGCGCCATGGATTTTCATCTGGAATAGGGGTCTTTGTCAATTTTGCCATAATGGTTTTCGGCTCCTTGTTTATGAATCAACCCATCTTCGCTTGACAGCGACGATGGCTCTTTAATATGCCAGCGGTTTTTTCCAAAGCTCTTTTAAAACATGTGTGTCCGCATGGGCACAAATATTACCCTTTAGTCCCTTAATAATTATTTCCTGGGATGACTCCACCTGGCCAAAGACGGCGCACGGTGTTTTTCTCATGACCGTTTCAAATTTCTTTTGGTTCTTTGGATCTACTTCAACCAAAAATCTTGAATTGGATTCAGAAAAAAGAACAACATCATCCCTCTGACGTTTGCCTTGATACAAAACAGCTGAAAGATCAACAGATATTCCCAATCCACCGCTGAATGCCATTTCGGTCGCGGCCACGCCGATGCCTCCCTCGGAACAATCGTGAACGGAGGCAACCAATCCATTGCTGATTGCTGAAGCCAACTGGTTAAAACTTTCAACCGCGCGGGAAAAGTTTACTTGCGGGACGTGGGATCCTAAAACGCCCTGAACATCAGCATAAATGGATCCGCCCAGTTCATCATAGGTTTGACCGACGACATAAATCAAATTGCCGGCTTTCTTCAAATCCATCGTCACGCAGCGGTTCACATCATCAATAATACCGATAGCTGAAATAAGAATCGTCCCCGGAATAGCTATTGACTGGCCGCCTTCGGTATACTCGTTATACAAACTATCTTTGCCGGAAATAAACGGCGCGCCGAACGCAACCGCCGCTTTATAACAACCTTCCGCGGCGCGGACCAAACCACCCAGGCGATCCGGCTTATCCGGATTCCCCCAGCAAAAATTATCCAGCAACGCGATTTGTTTCAAATTCCCGCCGACGGAAATAATCTGGCGGATGGCCTCATCAATACAGGAAGCCGCCATCCAGTAGGGATCGATCATACCGAATCGGACATTGATGCCGTTAGATACCGCGATGCCTTTATTGGAACCCAGCCTCGGCCGCAAGACCGCGGCATCCGATGGACCATCGAATGCGGCACCGACAAAAGGTTTGACCACACTGCTTCCCTGAACTTCATGATCATAACGCCGTACAATCGATTCTTTGGAGCTGACATTGTAATGACTGAGAACCTTTTTTAAAGATGCGGTCAAATCCTTGGGGCAGTCAAATTTTTCGGGCATTACTTTAGGCGCTTTATAAACCGCCTCTTTGGTAATGTTGGGAACTCCGTCGTGCAAAAACGCCATGTCCAAGTCGC
>JAHFGF010000234.1 GCA_023247595.1 Candidatus Omnitrophota bacterium | reverse complement strand
AAATTCAATCTCCAGGTTAGCAGCCAGTTTTCGCGCGTCATTACGCGTACCTCTTGAATTAAACTGCGTGGGCATGGAAATCCCGATGACATTTTCTTTGCCCACGGCATCGCAGGCAATGGCCGCAACCAGCGCCGAATCAATGCCGCCGCTGATGCCGATAACTGTTTTTTGAAATCCATTTTTACGGACATAATCCTTTGTTCCCATGACAAGGGCGGAATAAATCTCTTCGGTTTCATTCATCTTTTTGAAATCACGCGCCGCCAAGACCCGGGCAGATTTATTATTTTTCTTGGAACCCAATTCAATGACGGGCAATTGCTTAACCGGCATTTTTTTCTTCCCAATTTCTAAATCGGCAATTAATAAATCTTCGTGGAATTGTTTACCGAAACAAACAATGCCTCCTGACGAATTAACCATAAAGCTTCCTCCGTCAAAAACAAGCTCATCCTGTCCGCCGACTAAATTTGTGTAACAAATATGCGCGCCGGTTTCACGGGCTCGGCGGGAAAGAAGTTCACGGCGTATTTCAGTTTTTCCGATTTCATAGGGCGACGATGAAATATTTAAAAGCAGCGACGCTCCCGCCTTGGCTTGTTTTAAATACACCGCTCCGTCGACCCAAATGTCTTCACAAATATTAATTCCAATTAAAATACCTTCGATAGAAACCAGCAGATTTTCACGCCCGGTTTCGAAATATCGTTTTTCATCAAAGACACCGTAATTAGGAAGCTCCTGCTTGTGATAAACCGCTTTGATTTTTCCTTCGCTCAAAACGGCCGCGGCGTTATAAAGCTGGCCGGATTTTTTGTCCACAAAACCAACGACCGCGCAAATTCCCTGCGTTTTCTGGGCGATCTCTTCTAACGATTTCAAATTATTCTCAATAAAATGGGTCTTATACAATAAATCTTCCGGCGGATAACCGCACACAGCCAATTCCGGAAAGACGACCAAATCCGCCTCGGCCATTTTGGCCTGGTGAATGGACGCCTCAATCTTGCGTTTATTTCCAACAAGATCTCCGACGGTGGTATTGATTTGAGCGAGGGCGATTCTGAGCATCTGTTATCTTTCTAAAACATCACTGGTCACAAATCAAAACATGCTAATTCGGCTGATTATAACTTTAATTGCTATGCCTGGGCTGCTTTTTTACTATTTCTAAAAAATTTTTGTATATTTGAAAAGCCTGCCGGTTAAAACTCGTTTTAAGAGCCTGGTATTGTTCAACCATGTCCGCGCAGTGTTCTTTGCGCCCTGGAAGGTCGGTGGCGCTGTATTCCTCGCCCCACTCTTTAATGCTTTTATCAGTAACCTCCACATGAAATTGGATCCCGTACGCATTTTTCCCGACGCGAAAGGCCTGGTGAGGACAGCCTGTACCCGACGCCAATAGAGCGCCGTTTTGAGGAATTTCAAACATATCGCCATGCCAGTGATAAATTTCCTCATCCTCGCGAAAACCTTTAAAGAACGGGTCACTTTTCCCGTCGGGCGTAAGTTCGACCGTGTACCAGCCGATTTCTTTGACTGGCGAACGCACAACTTTGGCGCCAGCAGCCTTGGCTAACAGCTGTGACCCCAAACAAATTCCAAAATAAGGAATTTGCGCCGCTAAAATCTTTTGAATGAACTCATTTTCTTCTTTTAAAAAAGGATATTTGTCCTCTTCATAAACATTCATCGGCCCGCCGAGAACGACCACCGCGTCAATGCCTTGTAAAGCCTGCGGCAATTTTTCACCGGCTCCTAATTCAAGCACGCGAAATGGAACACCTTGCTGAATTAAAAAATCCCCAAGTGTACCCGGACCTTCGATATCGATATGTTTAATGATTAAAAACATCGGCTGAATACCTGATAAAAAACCAAAAAGGGCGGATAAAATCATCCGCCCTTTTTGGTTTAATTTAATACGAGATTATGCGTTCATCAACAACATCTCTGCATAAGACGGCAAAGGCCAGATGTTCGACGGAACATAGGCTTCTAACGCGTCAATGGCTTCGCGCAGTTTAAGCATGCCCGCGTTGGTCTTGGCGGAATCATGTTTATCGATGGAACCTTCAAGCGCATCCGCGACATTGAGCGCTTTATCAATTAAGCCAGAGAGCGTTTTTAACAGCTTCTTCTGGGTCACAGATTTTGCCGAGCTGGCCAATTGATTCTGGTACTCTAACGCAGCTGGAATAAGCTGCGTGCGGGCCATGGTCAAAGCGCACTCCCCTTCAATCGCAATGACCGTGTTATAGGCATGCACGTTGATCTCATAGCGGGAAGCGATCTCCTTGGCCGACAAAACACCATGCTTGACTAAAACATCAATGTTTTTCTTGGCCTTGATGACTTCAAGCGCTTCCGGAGTATTTTTCAAATTAGGCAAGCCGCGCTTTTTGGCTTCCGCATGCCATGCGGGGGTATAATTGTCGCCGTTAAAAAGCACGCGTTTGTGTTTCTTAACGATCTCTTGAAGGACCTTCTGCAGTGACGCATTAAAATCCTTGCCGGCTTTTTTGCTGGCTTCCAGCTGATCACAGATGTCGCTCAACGCTTCAGCGACGATGGTATTTAACACCATGTTCGCGGCCGACGGGTTCTGGTTGGAACCGACCGCGCGGAACTCAAACTTGGCGCCGGTAAACGCAAACGGCGAGGTGCGGTTGCGGTCCGTCGTGTCTC
>JAHFGF010000233.1 GCA_023247595.1 Candidatus Omnitrophota bacterium | reverse complement strand
GCAAAGGATGTCCGCAATGTTTTCAAACAGGTTACCGCGGCCGCGTCGGCATTACAGAAACAATGATCCTGACGCCTAAAGTTAAAGGTTTAATCTTATCGCGCGCCTCCGAATTTGATGTCAAAACGATGGCCCGAAAAGAAGGCATGCTTACGATGCGCGAAGACGGCGTTATAAAGGCAACCAGGGGTTTGACAACACTGGAAGAAGTGGTGCGGGTCACGGCTCCGGATGAGGCGTTGCAAATCCAATGATAGAAACAGTCCGCGAAAAAATTTTGAAAGTCCTGCATCAATTGCCCAATGTCCGCAAGGACGAAATTGACGCGATTGTTGATTTTCAAAAGAAAAAAGGCATTGGCCTTTCACGGGCGTTGGTTGAAAAAGGGATTATCAGCGAGGGGGATTTGATGAGTTTGATGGTCAATGAACTGCATATTCCCTCGATTGATTTAAGAAAATATAAAGTAGACCCTGCGCTTAAAGACATCATCACAGAAAAAGCGGCCCGGCAATACCGCGTCATGCCAATATCTCACCTGCGTGACACAGTGACCATCGCCTTGTCGGATCCGCTTAATATCTCCCTCATCGATGATATCCAGAGTTTAACAAATAAAAAAATTGACGTGGTGATGGCGACTGATACTCAAATCATGAAATCGATTGAGACGTTTTATGGAAGCAAGGACACCACAACCGTCGCCGAGGTCAGTAAAAACATTGATATCGAAGATTTGATGATTGTCTCTGACCAAACTGCTGAATCAATGACGATTACTGACGCCACACAGGACGCGCCAATCATCCGGATGGTGAGCCTTATTATCAAAGAGGCCATCAAGCAGCGCGCTTCTGATATCCATCTGGAGCCGGGTCCGGATGAAATGCGTGTGCGTTTCCGCATTGATGGGATATTGCAGGAAATTTTGACCATTCCCAAAGAAAACCAAAACGCCGTCGTGACTCGTGTCAAAATTATGGCGCGGCTTAATATTACCGTCAACCAGGTCCCGCAGGACGGGCGTTTCAAAATGCGTTTCGGGTCGCAGGAAGTGGATTTTCGCGTTTCTATTTTGCCGACGAATTTTGGCCAGAAAATTGTCATGCGCGTTTTGGACCGCACGAATTTGGCCACCGAGCTTAGCAACCTGGGATTTTCTAAACGCTCCGTTGAACTTTTAGCGGAAGCGATTACCAAACCGTTTGGTATGATTTTAGTCACGGGCCCAACGGGAAGCGGGAAGTCGACGACACTCTACTCGTTGATCAACCAATTAAACACGGTGGATAAAAATATTATCACCGTCGAAGATCCTGTGGAATATTTGATGGAAGGTTTGACGCAGATCGAAGTAAAACCTGAAATCGGCCTGACCTTTGCTGCTGGATTGCGGGCGATTTTGCGCCAAAGCCCGGACATCGTGATGGTCGGAGAAATCCGCGATGCGGAGACGGCGGACATTTCCATTAAGGCGGCCTTGACCGGGCAGCTTGTTTTATCGACACTTCACACCAATGATTCTGCCGGCGCTTTGACGCGTTTGGTGGACATGGGAATTGAACCGTTTTTGGTTTCGTCGAGCTTGGTTTTGGTTTGCGCGCAGCGGCTTTGCCGCCGGGTTTGTAAAAACTGTAAAGTTCCCGTTGAGATCCCGGTGGAAGTTTTACAAAAGCTCGCCCATAAAATCCCTAAAAACACAGTTTTTTATGAAGGCAAGGGATGTGATCGCTGCCGTCAAACGGGGTATATGGGCCGGTTAGGAATCACGGAAGTTTTAGTCATTGATGATCAAATCCGTGAAATGCTCCTTAAAGGAAAGTCTTCCGATGAAATTAAAAATTACGCCCAGAAAGAGCAGAAGATGTTCCTTTTGTGGGATGATATTGTTGAAAAATTTATTGAAGGATTTACTACCATCACAGAAGTTTTTCGTGTAACATCTGACGAAGATTAAAAAATTTTTTAGGTATATCAGGAGGGATGGAATATGGATGACGCCTCGAATCAGCGTCCTTTGATAGGTGAAATTCTTATTAAACGTAATGCGATAACCCAACAACAGCTTCAAGAAGCGTTGTCGGCCCAAAAACAAGAAAAGTGTTTCCTGGGAGAGATTTTAGTCAAGCGCGGATATGTTGAAGAGCGTGACATTGTCGTGGCCCTCGTTGTCCAGTGCGGTTTTCCTTATATCGCAGTTAATAAATGCCAGATCGACGCTGCCGTCTTGAAAAAGCTTTCCAAACAAATTTGCCAGGAAGACCATCTGATTGCTATTGATTGCGTAGGGGACATTTTAAGCGTTGTGATGACGAATCCCCTGACGGATTCTAAGCGCCAGGAACTTGAGCAAACCACAGGATGTAAAATAGCTGTTTTTATATCGACGAAAACCGAAATCGACCAGGCCATCGCGCGCTGGTACGCGTAAAAGGATAGAGCGTGCCCACTTTTAAATACGCGGCCAAAGATGCCGACGCAAAATCAATCTCAGGAAAAATTGTCGCGGATAACCAAGGTGTGGTTGTTGAAGAGTTGCGCAAACGCCAGCTGACGATTATTAATATTACTGAGGAAAAGCAGGGCAAAGAAAAACCAGTCGCCGGCTCTTCAAAGTAAGTTAAATCGGAAGATTTGGTTATTTTTACGCGCCAGTTATCGACGATGGTTGATGCCGGTATCCCAATCATCCAGGCTTTT
>JAHFGF010000232.1:1382-2703 GCA_023247595.1 Candidatus Omnitrophota bacterium | reverse complement strand
AGGACGCCCCCGCACCATGGCTTCAAATGCGTCGATGACAGCAATGATGCGCGCCCCTAAAGGGATCTGTTCTTTCTTTAATCCCGACGGATAACCGGTGCCGTCGTATTTTTCATGATGCGATAAAATGATCGGTAAGACTGGTTTCAAAAACGCCACCGGCCGGATCAACTCTGCGCTTTTGGCTGGCATCTGGTGAATCACTTTAAATTCATCCGGCGTCAATTGACTGCGCTTGGCTAAAATTTCGTAAGGGACATCGAGCGCGCCGACATTATGCAAAATTGCGGCCGATTCCAGAGATTCCATATCCGCCTGGCCCATGTGTAATTTGAGCGCCATCTCGCGGATAATTTTAGTGAAGGCGGGATGATGCAGCGCTCGCACCGTGCCTTTTTTCTCGAGCAGTTTTCCGATTAACTGAATACTGCTTAAAATCGTCTGCTGATGTTCTTCGTGCAACTGCAAATTTTTGATCGCGGTCACGGCCTGTTCGACAAACACCGAAAGCATCGCGCGGTCAAATTCATCAAACGCCGGTTCCCCTTCTATGCGCTGAATCACGATGGAACCCAAAATCTCGTCGCTGACCAGCGGCAGGGCGATAAAGTGTTCTTCAAAGATCGACATTCCGACAATAACTTTCTTTTCCCTGGCCGATATATTAGCCAATTCCTTTTTTTTATCAATACAAATATTGATCTTGTTATTAAACGACGCGATGAACGCCAACTTATTTTTGCCCGGCTGCAATAAGTAAACGCTCGAGGAACTGGCTTTGATGAACTGGCAAATCAGGCGCGTCAGACGCAAGGACAACTCGCGCACGTTGTACGTCGAGTTCACCAGCCGATACACCATATGCACCGCCGACAAAATCAGGCGATATTTTTCGTTAAGATTCAGCGAAGAATTGGTTTTAATTTTTCCGTTGGCGGCCGATTTCATGTTTCAAACTTTCTCATACGGATCAAAAAATTTTTTATGCTCATCGAGGGCAAACCGATCCGTCATTGAGGCGATGTAATTGCAAATGATTTCGTATTTGGCTTTCTCATCGCAATTTTGCTCGCGGCGGTAGACCGAATACGGCAACTGGTTCGGATTATACAAATATGCCTTAAATAAATCACCGATGATCCGTCGCGCCTTCGTCGTCATCCGTTCGACGCGGTAATGATGATAAAATTTTTTGTTCAGCAATTCCTGCAAAAAATTGCGCTCGCCGGCCATCGGCGCGCTGAAATCAACCAGAGTTGCTTTCGAATGGACCACCTCATGCGAAGATTTAAACGCAGCTTTCTCGATCCTCTCGTCGGAA
>JAHFGF010000232.1:736-1372 GCA_023247595.1 Candidatus Omnitrophota bacterium | reverse complement strand
AGAAGATCTTTCGCCTGCATGTCGATCAACTCTTTAACGAGCTGGTATTTTATCATCTGACGGTCGTCTGTCCTAGAACTCACACCAATATTTTTCCAGGCCCGCTGCCACAAATGACTCTCCAGCAAATCTTCTTCGGTGATGCAGCCGGAGGTCAATCCATCGTCGACGTCGTGGTTAAGATACGCCAACGAATCGGCGATATCAACAACCTGCGCTTCCAGCGTCGGAGAAATATCGCTGTATTTCTGAATCTGTTCCGGATAATCGTAGGTGGTCTTGTGTTTCAATATCCCAACGACGACTTCCTGCGACAAATTCAACCCGTCAAAATTCGGATAACGTTTTTCAAATTTGGTGACGACTTCGTAGCTGCGTTTATTGTGATTGAATCCCGGCAGACCGGCCTCGCGCATGATGGCATTGAGGGCTTCTTCTCCGGCGTGACCGAACGGTGGATGGCCAAGATCGTGGGCGAGGGCAATGGCTTCAATCAAATCTTCGTTCAAACGCAAACTGCGTCCGATCGTGCGCGCGATTTGCGCCACTTCGATGGTGTGCGTCAAACGGGTGCGGTAATAATCTCCCTCGAGGATGACGAACACCTGCGTCTTGTATTCCAATTTGCGAAACGCC